>NZ_JBHTBJ010000017.1:0-116022 GCF_042664765.1 Paractinoplanes rhizophilus
GGCATGGATCAACAAACCCGACAACAACCCACCCGACCAGGTCACCACCCCAGCCGCGACCATCCACCCCGCAGCAGAAAGCTAAGAAAAATCAAGAAATTGTCTCATTTGACTTGACAGGTTCCGGTGTGGGTCTTGCCGGTGCCCGGCGGACCCTGCACAGCGACCGTGCGGTTGCGCGACAGCCGCTGCGCGATGGACTCCTGCGCCTCGTTGGTCGGCAACGGCATGAGGAGGCGGGTGCCGACCGGTTGCCAGCGCCGTGGGTCGTCGGAGGGCATCTCCAGCCTGCTCGGCTCGTGCGCGAGCACGGAGGCAAGCGCGCCGATGGTCCCGGTGTCGCCGGCGAGCAGCCGATCGCGGAGCTGCTCGAGGAAGCGCCGCAGCATCCGTTGCCGCGGTCGGACGAACAGCACACCGGTGTCGTGAATGTGCGGGCCGCCGATCGCCGGCGCGTCGGCCGCGCGCAGCACCGGGTCGTGGCCGAGGCGGCGCAGCGCCCGCTCGAACAGCTCGCGCCGCTCCAGGTCATCCCAGAGGTCGACCGCGACCAGGCCACCGTCGCCGAGACCGAGAAGCTGACGCAGCGACTGGTCGTCCAGGCCGGTCAGCGCGTCGGTCTGCAGCCGGGCCGGCCCCTGCGGCGACACGCTGACCACCGCATGGTCGGCGTCATAGTCGATCGCGACGGGTGTCGCGACCAACGGGTACGCGACGCGGTGCCCCGCGATCTCGAGGTGCACGATGCCGTGCCCCCAGACCAGCTCCTCGCCCGCCGTGTTCATGTCGAGCCGGCTCCGCAGCTCGATCAGGCGCGCGTGCAGCTCGCGGGTTGCCGTGATTCTCCGCGTTGCGATGGCCCACGGCCGCCACGTGTTCTCGACCCACTCGCCGACCTCGGCGGCCCGCTCTTCCACCTCCTCCTCGGTGAGCCCGCCCGGAGCGCGGAAGGCGGGTTCGCGGGTCGCCTCGATCGGCCCGGCGAGCAGCGACGAAATCCGGCCGGGAGCGGCAAGCGATTTGGGTTTCGGCGGCCGCCCCACGCTGAGCCAGCTCGAGTCCGTGTCCCGCGGGCCGAGCCGGCAGTCCGGATGCTCGGGAAGGCCGTTCTGCCAGATCGCCGAGCCCGTGGGCACGGTCCGCGCCGGTTTCTCCATCTGGGCGCGCACGGCGAGCAAATACTCGGTGAGTGCGGCCGCCCGGGCACGAATCGTGGTGGGTGCCTCGTGATGGAGAAGCGAGGTCATGGGTCTACGAGCTCCCTGGCGCTGCGGGTAAGGAGAATGTGTACGCTAAGTCATCTCACCGGTAATTGATGAGATTCGAACTGGGTCGTCACGGCCTAATAGGTTGTCCGGCCGTGCGCAGATTCGACCGGTTCGGCCCTGGGGGCGGTCAGCGAAACGTCTGACCGTCGAACGTGTCGTACACCAGTGCGGGCCTTGATCATTGCGGGATTGTTCAAGAGTTACGACCTTCGCTGTACGGCAGGGGGTCGGGTGCCGCGACGTGCTGCCGCGCCACCTGAAGGCAGGCACGCATCGCTTCTTCCGGTATGCGCATTGCGTCGGCGATCGCCTTCTCGGGTGCCGTGTGGCCGCGGTCGACCAGTTCGTCGTGGATGTCCAGGAGGCCACGGTGGTAGCCGGCGTCGTCGGACGGCAGCCCGGCCAGCCGGTCCTCGACATAGTGGCGCACCATGACGGCGTGGCCGCCGACGGCTGGGATCTCGTTGAACTCGGCTGTCATGTCGGCGAGGAGCCGGTCGACTCGGCGCATGACGCTCGCGGTGATGCCGTCCGCCTCCTCGGCAGCCACCTCGATCGCGAGTCGCCGAGGTCCAGGGGAGCCTTCCCATTCGGCGACGACGTACAGGGCGGGCTCACGACGCTCAAGGCGTTTGGTGTTTTTCATCAGGGCGTCCTCACTGGAGCTTCACGGCAACGCCGCCGGAGAAGACCGAGTCGTGCAGTTCCAGTGATGTCAGCTTGGTGCCCTTCGGCACGTCGAAGACCAGCGTGCCGGTGACCGCGTTGCCCGGGTTGATGTCCTGGAAGAGGACCTGGTTGTCCTCGTTGACGTAGATCCCTGCCCCGGAGTCGGCGGAGTACTCGACCTTCTTCGCGTCGTATGCCTTCTGCGCCGAGTCGGCAAAGGCCTGCGCCTCCTTGCCGATGTTCTTCACCCGCAGGGTGATCAGGCAGTACTGGCCCTGCGCCTTCTCGCCGAGCAGGCTCGAGCCGACCTTGGTGGCGCCGCATTTGACGCGGGTGACGGTGAACTCGAACTTGCCGTCCCGGGCCGGCTGGTTCAGCCCCGGCGTCTTGTCCTGCTTGGTTTTCGGCTTGCCGGTGGCCTCCTTGGTCGGCGCCGTGGTCGCCGCCTGCGCGGCCTCCGTGTCGGCGGCGTCCTTTCCGCCGCTGGCCGCGCCGCAGCCCAGCGCCACGACGAGGGCGACGCCACCTGCGATCCAGTGCCACCTGTGGTGCTTTGTCGGCTGCGGCTGAGCGACGGGTTGCGGCTGCTGTGGGTACGACATGAGCACACTCCGGACATTGGGAAGTGAGGGCGAGCGGATCGCCCGACGACGCGTCGACTTTACGGTTCGTCCGAGAGCCATGTCAACAGACGCTGTGAACCCGCGAGTCGAGCGCCTATGTATGGCGGCTCTGTCAACGATGATGTGTACACTCACCGGCGTGCAGCAGAGAGCGAGAGTCACCGCCGCCGACATCGCCCGCCTCGCGGGCGTCGGCCGCGCCGCGGTGAGCAACTGGCGCAAGCGGTACACCACGTTTCCCGCCCCGGTCGGCGGCACGGCCGCCAGCCCGCAGTTCGATCTGGAACAGGTCGAGCAATGGCTGATCGCGCAGGGCAGACTGCCCGGTGTCGCGGACGAGGACCGACTGTGGCGCAACCTGCTGGCCGCCGCCGATGATCCCGCCGAGGCCCTCGCCGCCGCCGGAGATGCGCTGCTCGGCCGCCGCCCGCTGCCCTTCGAGCCGCTACGCGACGACGTCGCCGCGCTCGCCGAGACCCACGGCGCCAGGGCCGCCCTGGAAATGCTCTGGCAGCGTTTCGCCGACCTGCCCGGCCAGCGTGCCGTCACCACGCCCGACGCGCTTGGCCGACTGATGGTGACACTCGCGCGGGTCCGCGGCGGCACCGTGTTGGATCCCGCTTGCGGCACCGGCCGGCTGCTGCGCGCGGCCGCCGATTCCGGTGCGGCCGCCGTCTATGGCCAGGACAATGACGCCGCCGCCACCCGTCTGGCGGCGTTGTGGCTGGCGGCCGGTGGCCTGCCCGGCGAAATCCGAACGGGCGACTCGCTGCGCCACGACGCGTTCACCGATCTGACCGTGGACGCGGTGGTCGCCAACCTGCCGTTCGGGCAGACCAACTGGGGGCACGAGGAGCTCGGCTATGACCGGCGCTGGGAGTTCGGCGTCCCCCCGCGTACCGAACCCGAGCTGGCCTGGGTGCAGCATGCGTACGCCCATTTGAAGGTTGACGGCATCGCCGTGCTTTTGATGCCGCCCTCGGCGGCCGCCCGCCGGGCCGGACGGCGCATCCGCGCCGGACTTCTGCGCCGCGGCGCCCTTCGCGCGATCATCGCGTTGCCTCCGGGAGCTGCCGCGCCGCACGGCATCGGCCTCCATCTGTGGATACTGCACCGTACGCGCGAAGCAGCCCCGACCGTCTTGCTGGTCGACACCACTGCGGATCCGGTCGCCGACGCGTATCAGAAAACCCTCGACGCGATCGACTCGGACGGCGCACCGGGCCGTGCCGTCTCGGTGATCGACCTGCTCGACGAGGAAGTCGATCTGACACCCGGTCGGCATGGCGCGCCCGCCATGGCCGGAACCGATGTGGCGGCCGCCCTGGTGGAAAGCCGGCAACGGCTGTCCGGCATCGTGGACCGCCTGCCCGGGCTGCTCCCCGCGGTGGCTGCCGCGCCCGAGCCGCTGGCTCCGGTGCCCACCGTGTCAGTCGCTGATCTCGCCCGCACCGGCCAACTACAACTGCTGGGCCCGGTCCGCGCCGGCAGCGAGCCGGCCGGACATCCCGTGTTGACCAGCGACGACGTCATCAACGGCACCGCCGCCAGCGGCAGCGCCGAACTGCTTGTCAGCCCGAAGATCGATCTGCGATCCGGTGACATCGTCGTACCCGTCATCGCCGCGCGCCTGCAACCCCGGGTGATCACCGAGGGCGGCGCGCTTCTCGGGCGCGGGTTGCACCTGCTGCGGTGCGACCCGCAGGCCATGGATCCGTGGTTCGTGGCGGGTTACCTGCGGAGCTCGACCAACGAACGGCAGGCCGGTACGTCGTCGTCCAGCGGCTCCCTGCGCTTCGACGTTCGACGGGCACAGGTCCCGCGAATCCCGATCGACGAGCAACGCCGGCACGGCGCCGTGTTCCGCCAGATGCAGCAATTTGACGACGCCATCCGGGACGCGGCGGCGCTGAGCGAGGAACTCACCCGGCACACCGCCGACGGCCTCGCCAACGGCCTGGTCACCACGGAGGAATAGATTCGCTCGGTCAACCACACGATCCAGGAGGCGTGGTGCCGGACCGGACGCTCAGCGACGGCCGCTACGAGCTGGCGAGCCCGCTCGCCCGCGGTGGCATGGGCGAAGTCTGGCTGGGCCGCGACGTCAAGCTCGACCGAGAGATCGCGGTCAAGTTCATCCGCGTCCCGCACGGCGTGCCGGAGCAGGAGCACGTGCGTCGGTTCGTGCGCGAGGCCCGGATCACCGCCCGCCTGGAGCACCCCGGCGTGCCGGCGGTGTACGACGTCGGCACCGACGCAGACGGCCGTCCGTTCCTCGTCATGCAGCGTGTGCACGGCATGAGCATCGCTGATCTGATCGCCGAGCAGGGCCCGCTGCCGGTCGGATGGACGGCCGCCATCTGCGCCCAGGTTTGCGCGGTTCTCGTCGCCGCACATGCCGCCTCCCTGGTGCACCGCGACCTGAAACCGAGCAATCTCATCCTGCAGCCCGACGGCTGTGTCAAGGTGCTCGACTTCGGGCTGGCGGTAGCGCCCACCCTCGCCGACTTCTCCCGGATAACGCTGAGCGGCGAGCCGGTCGGCACGCCGGCCTACATGGCGCCGGAACAGGTGGAGGCCAACCTGAGCGAGCCCGCCACCGACCTGTACGCCCTTGGCTGCACCATCTACGAGATGCTCACCGGCGACCATGTCTTCGCTGGATCCACCGCTTACTCGGTGATGACGCAGCAGGTCAAGGAGCCGCCACCGCGGCTGCGCTCGGTGCGGCCGGACGTCCCCGCCGCCCTGGAGAACCTGGTCCTGGAGTTGCTCCGGAAACGTCCCGAAGACCGTCCGGCCGACGCCGAGCATGTTTATCAGCGCCTGCTTCCGTTCGCCGCCGACCTCGGACAGCTGCCCGGCGCTCTCCAGCCGGCCGGCACGGCCAGCCCGATCCCCATGTACGCCGAGTTGGTCGGCCGGGCTTGGCGCAAAGAGCAGCACACCCCCGTCCCGGTCGAGGCGGTTCGGGAACCGGCACATCCGGAAGCGCCCATCAGCCGCGAGAACCTGGCGAAGGCTCGCGATCACGCGCGCCGGCTCGTTCGGGAGTCCCGCTTCGGCCAGGCGGCCGAAGTCCTCGGCGAGCTGGAGGAGCAGACCCGGGAGATCTTCGGCGACACCGACAAGGATGTGCTGCGTATCCGCTACGACCTGGCCACCGCGCTGTTCGAGGGCGGCGACTACCGGCGGGCCGCACCTGTCTACCGCGCGCTCGCCGCATCTCTCACGACCACGGGTGGGGGCAGCTCGGATCTGCTGTTCGACTGCCGCGTCAAAGCGGCCATCTGCGACGCCATGACCGGTGGCGCCGCCGAAGCATTGGAACAGCTCGGCCTGCTGCTGGCTGAGCGGCGGGACGCGTACGGCGACGACCCGCGGACGCTGGAGCTGCGCAAACAGATCGCCCTGCTGCAGCTGCGTTCGGGAGAGCGGAAAGCGGCGCGACAGACGCTGACCGGTCTGCTGGCCGACGTGCGGCGGTTGCCCGGTGGGGCGCATCCGAGTCCCGCCGAGGTGGCCGACCTGATCGCGTCGATCCGCGCCGACCAAACCGAAACGAACCGGACGTGATGACGCAGAGCACGCCGCGCCGCACACCCTGTCGCCGGGCAGATCTCGTTACCGATACGGTGCCAGGCGTCAGAGCCAACGGGAGGGAGCTGCGGTGAAGCTGAACTCGCCGCGCTGGGAAGAGATCAATCCCAGCCCGTTCCAGCACGAGAAGGACGGCCTGCGAGAGCTCGCGGCCTACCTTCCGGACGAGGACCCCTTCCACGTCTGGGCGAACGTCGAGTTCGTCGGCACCGACGGCTCCCTCAACGAGGTCGACGCCCTGGTCCTGACCCGCAGCGCCCTCTACGTGCTCGAGCTCAAGCACTGGCAGGGCGAGATCGAGGGCGGCGGCACCCAATGGGTACGCCGGATGTCCGGCCGTCGCCTCGAGCCCTGGGACAACCCGCTGATCCTGGCCAACCGGAAAGCAAAGCGGCTCGCCAGCCTGATCAGGTACTACGCCAAGCAGCAGGGCAAGGAGAGGCTGGTGCCGTTCGTCGGCGCCGCGGTCTTCCTGCACGCCCGCAACATGCGCTCGAAACTGGACCCGATCGGCGCTCAGCACGTCTACGGCCTGGACAACCATGCCGAGTCCGGTCTGCCAAGCCTCAAGCAGCTGTTGCTCGATAGACCGAAGTATCAGGACCAGCTTGTCGACGCATCGCGCGGCCAGCAGATCATCGACCTGGTGCGCGGTACCAAGATCCGTCCGTCGGTGGCGGACCGGAAGATTGGCCAGCTCCTGCTGTTCGGCAAGCCGTTCGCCGAGGGAATCGGCTGGCAGGACTTCATCGCCAAGCACATCATCGACCAGCATGTCACCCGGCGCGTCCGGTTCTACCTGACCAGCCGTGCCGCCTCCGAGGACGTACCGATCATCCGGCGCGCTGCCGAGCGCGAGTTCCGGCTGCTGCAAGGCATCCAGCATCCGGGCGTCTCGCAGGCTGTCGACCTGGTCGAGCACGCATTCGGCCCGGCCGTGGTCTTCAACCACGACGAGCGCTCGGTGCGGCTGGACCAGTGGTTGCTGCAGCACGAGGCGACCATGACGCTGGCGCAAAGGTTGCAGCTGGTCGGCGACCTGGCCGAGATCATCGCGTACGCGCACAGTCGCCGCCTGGTGCACCGGGCGCTCACCCCGCAGTCCATTTACGTCCGGCACCCGGACGATCCGCGACCGCAGTTGCTGGTCACCGAATGGCAGGCCGGCGGCCGGCTCGCCGACGCCACCCGGACCACGCGGCTCACCTCCACCGACGGCGCCGGCATGGAGCTGTTCTTCGACGACGACGTACGCCGCTACCAGGCGCCCGAGGCCGCGCACCGGATCGACGTGCCCGGCATCCCGCTGGACGTCTTCTCGCTAGGCGCCATCGCATACCGGATCTTTACCGGCCGTCCGCCGGCGGAGACGCCGGAGGAACTCGTCGCCGCGGTCAGCGAGGGCGGCCTGAACCTGTCCGCGGTGGCGGACGGCATTCCCGGCAGCCTAGCCCTGCTCGTCTATGACGCCACCTACGGTGACCCGAGCCACCGCCTGCCCAGCGTCGCGAAGTTCCGCGACGGGATCGAGCAGGTATGGGACGAGCTCACCGCGCCCGAGCCCGTGGTCCACATCGATCCGCTGGAGGCACACAAGGGCGACATGCTGGAAGGCGAACGGCTCGTGCAGAGCCGGCTCGGCTCGGGCGCGACGGCCATCGCGTTGCTGGTCAGCGAGGAGACACCGAGTGGCAAGCGCGAGGTCGTCCTCAAGGTTGCCCGGGACGAGCAGTTCGCTGACCGGCTCGCCGCCGAGGCGGCCGTGCTGCGCAAGATGCACCAACATTGGCTGGTGGCGGCCCTGCAGGACGGCCCGGTCACCGTCGGCAACCGCACCGCGCTGGTACTGGAAAGCGCCGGCGAACGCACCCTTGCCGAAGAACTTGAAGGCGGCCGCCGGCTTGCCCTCGATCTGCTCGAACGCTACGGCCGCGACCTGCTGGACATCGTCACCTTCCTGGAAGCCGAGGGGGTCTGGCACCGCGACATCAAACCGGCCAACCTGGCCGCCCGGCCCCGGCCCAGCGACCGCCAGCCGCACCTGTGCATCTTCGACTTCTCCCTGGCCGCCACCCCGGCCGATCAGATCAGCGCGGGAACCCCGCCGTACCTGGACCCGTTCCTCGGCCCGCCCCGCCGGATGCGCTACGACGCCGCCGCCGACCGGTTCTCCGCCGCGGTGACACTCTTCGAGATGGCCACCGGCACGCTGCCACGGTGGGGGGAGGGAGCCAACCCGGCGACCGTGAAGGACGAGGTCACCCTCGAACCGGCCATGTTCGAGGCGGCCGTCGCCGACCGGCTGGTCGCGTTCTTCGGCAGGGCCCTCGCCCGCGACGTGAAGGACCGCTTCGACACCGCCGAGCAGATGGCCGACGCCTGGAGGATGATCTTCCACAACGTGCCGGAGCCGTCCCAGCACGGGCCGGGCGAAGTGCCGCCGGTGCAGGAGCCGCTGTCTCGCAAGACGCCGCTCGAAGCCGTAGGGCTGACGGTGCGGGCGCTGTCCGCCCTCAACCGGCTCGGCGTGGCCGACGTCGGCGAGCTGCTCGACTACGAGCCGTCCGCCCTCACCCGGGCCAAGGGCGTGCCGGACGCTACCCGCAAGGAAATCCTCGCCCGGGTCCGCGAGCTGCGGGTCGAGCTCGGTGGCGTCCCGACCGCCGAGCCGCCGACTGACGTCGTCCTCCCACACGGGATCGAGGCCGTCAGCGCCACCCTGCTGCCCAGCAAACGATCCAAGGACCACGCTCCGCTGGCCAAGCTGCTCGGCCAGGCGCCCACCGCGGACCACCGGTATCTGAGCTGGATGCCGCAGACCGAGGCCGGCCCGGCGATCGGCCAGAGCCAGCCGCAGGTCTCCGCGCTGATCCGCAAGCACGCGAAGAGCTGGCTCGACAATCCGGCGCTCACCGCCGTACGCGATGAAGTTGTTGCCTTGTTGGAAGTCCGCGGCCTAGTCATGTCGGCCGAGGAGATCGCCGAGGCGCTGATCGTCTCCCGCGGCACGTTCGCCGCCGAGCCGAAGCGCACCGCACAGGCGATCGGCCTGGTCCACGCCGCCGTGGAGGCCGAGCTGCAGCGCGGCGGCGATGCCCGGGTCGCCATCCAGCGGTTCCGCGGCTCGGACACCGTCCTGGTGGGCCGCGAACCGGACGATCCCACCGCGCTCACGACCGCCGCCGACCTGCTCGCGTACGTGGTGCGGCTCGGCCGGATCGCCGCCGACCTGGCGGCGCAGCAGCCGCTGCCCAGTCGGCAGCGGGCGGTCGAGACGCTGCGCACCCTCAAGCAGGAGGGCATGCCCACCCTCAGCGACCAGCGCCTGCTGCAACTCGCCGCCGCGGCCACGCACGGCGCCGCCGACGTCAACGCGCAGGGCCAGCTCTATCCCGTCGGCATGCCCGCGCCGCAGGCGCTGCGGCTGGCGATGGGCAGCCTGATCGGCCAGAAGCTCACCGTCGATGCCCTGCACGATCGGGTACGCGCCCGCTTCCCGCTCGCCGCGCCCCTGCCCGCCCGGCCGGCCCTCGACGAGCTGCTGTCCGAATGCGAGGTGCCGCTCGCCTGGGACGCCACGACCCGGCAGTACGTGCCCCCGACGCTCCCCGTGGGCTACACCAGCACGCGCAGGTCGGGCACGGCCGCGCCGTTCGTCGGCCCGGCCGCGGTCGCCGACGCGGACGCCAAGCTGGCCGCCGTACTCGAAAAGCGCGGCTACCTGGCAGTGCTGGCGTCGCTGCGCCAGGTCACGGCGGCCCGGCGGGCCCTGATCGAACGGCTGAGCCTGACCGAGGTCAACGTCACGGCGTTGCTGATCGAGCGGCTCCGCGAGGCGAAGTACGCCTGGGAGAACATCATCAGCGCCGACACCGGCCAGCCCACGGACGCCAACTTCCGCGCCCTGACCCTGATGGTCCAGCGCGACGTCGCGCCCGCCATCGAGCAGGCCCTCGAGACCACCGACCCGGTGCTCATCACCGAGGCCGCGCCGCTCGCCCGCTACGGCCAGATGCAGCTCCTGCAGCGCCTGGCCGACCCCACCCGCCCACGCCCCGGCGCCCGGCTCCTGCTGGTCGCCGCGCGCCGCCCCGAGCCCGCCATGCTCGACGACACCCAGATCCCCCTGACTTCGCCGGTCGGCCAGTCGCTGTGGCTGCCGCCCGCCTGGATAGGCCCCGCCGTGGAAAGGACCACCCGTTGATCGAGCTCAAGGCGCTGCAGGGCCAGGTGAAACTCCTGGTCGACGACCTGCGCGACGTCGTCGCCGACAATGATGAGCTGCGATCGTCGCTGAAGGCAGAGTGGAAGGCGGCGTTCGACGCGCAACGCACCGCCGCCACCTTCGAGTCGTGGCTGGAGGATCCCCTCGACCAGGCCGCCGTCGCCTGGGTCCTCGGTTGCGTCTTCGTCCGCTTCTGCGAGGACAACGCGCTGATCAAGCGAGTGTGGATCGGCGGCCCGACGGCCGCCGCCCCGGTCGAGCGGGCGGTGCGGGAACGCCAGGGCTACCTGATCGCCAACCCCACCCACAACGACCGGCACTGGCTGCGCGAGGCCTTCAAGTACCTGGCCGAACTCCGCCCCACCGGCAAGATTTTCGACGAGCACAACCCGGTGTGGCGTTTTGGCATCTCCGGCCGTGCGGCGGAGGCCTTGTCGGATTTCTTCCGGCGCGGCGACGGGTACGCGTCGCTGGAGTCGCCTGGCCTGAACACGCGCTTCTTGGGGGACCTCTATCAGAACCTGTCGGCACACGCCCGGGAGACGTACGCCCTGCTGCAGACGCCCGAGTTCGTCGAAGAGTTCATTCTCGACCGCACCTTCGAGCCGGCCTACCGCGAATTCGGCCTCGCTGACACGAAGGTCATCGACCCGACTTGCGGTTCGGGTCACTTCCTGCTGGGCGCCTTCGATCGCCTGATCACGCGATGGAAGGACCGCGAGCCGGCCGAGGACGTGCGGGAGTTGGTGCAGCGGGCGCTCAATCAGGTGACCGGTGTGGACATCAACCCGTTCGCCGTGGCCATTGCTCGCTTCCGGCTGATGATCGCTGCCCTGAACGCTTGCGGCCTGAACGACCTGGAAACCGCACCGGCCTTTAATCTGCGGCTGGCAACCGGCGACTCGCTGCTCGGGTGGGGCCGTTCCTCAACCCACCAAGGCCAGTTCACCTACGGCACTGAGGACGACGGCAAGATCTTCGCGTTTGTCACCGAGGACTACGACGAGTTGACCGAGTATCTGCGCTCGAACCAGTACACGGTCGTCGTGGGCAACCCGCCCTACATCACCGTCAAGGACAAGGCGCTCAACGAGCTATACCGAAAGCGGTACTCGGCCTGCTCCGGCAAATACGCGCTGACCGTGCCTTTCGCTCAGTTGTTCTTCAAGCTGGCCAAGCGCGGCGACAGCAATGGCGACAGCGCTGGCTATGTCGGGCAAATTGCCGCCAACTCGTTCATGAAACGAGAATTCGGCAAGAAGCTGATCAACAACTTCTTCGCAGGGGATGTCGAACTAGTAGAAGTCATCGATGCGTCCGGCGCCTACATCCCAGGTCATGGAACCCCGACGGTTATCCTGTTAGGTCGGAACCGTTTAGTCAGCAGTCGATACAGCTTACCGGTAAGAGCAGTGCTTGGTATTCGTGGTGAGCCATCGCAACCCAATGATCCGGCGCGAGGACTGGTCTGGCGGTCAATCGTAGATCAGATCGACTCGCCAAATTCCGAGAGCGAGTGGGTTTCATGCGCGGATATTGAGCGACGAGCTCTGGCCCAACACCCTTGGAGTCTTAGCGGTGGTGGTGCGGGTCCGTTGATGGAGAAGCTTCAGCGTGGAGTGACCGCTGTCCTTTCTGCGGTTACGCATGATATCGGAATCGTTGCTGTCACGCTGGAAGATGATGCGTACTTGGTTCCCGAGCGCGTCGCTAATCGGTGCGGAGTTGAGAATCGTCATATGGTTATTGGCGACCAAATGCGTGATTATAGCTTACAACTGGGGGATGTTGCTGCTTGGCCATACGCCGAAGCGCTAGTGCCGGTAGATTTGTCCGACACCCCCCGATTGCATCGATTTCTCTGGCCTAATCGGCAGAATCTTAGGCGGCGCGTCTGGTTCCGCCGGCCGATCGAGGAAATTCCCACTATGAAGTGGCATGAATACGGCTTTCTGGCTCGAGAGAAAATGAATACCAGCATGTCTATTGCGTTCGCTTTTGTGGCGACGCATAACCACTTTGTGTTGGATCGGGGTGGGAAGGTCTTCAAGCAGTCGGCGCCGGTGATCAAGTTGCCGGAGGGGGCGACGGAGGACGATCACCTGCGGCTGCTCGGAGTGCTCAACAGCTCGACCGCCTGCTTCTGGCTCAAGCAGGTCAGTCACAACAAGGGTCGGCCGGGTGCCGAGCAAGCCGGTGCGGACGAGCCGTGGGAGCACCGATTCGAGTTCACTGGGACCAAACTGCAGGAGTTTCCTCTCCCGGTGTCGTCTCCGGTTCAACTCGCTCAGAGGATAGATGCCTTGGCGCAGGAAATGGCGGGTCTCACGCCACTGGCTGTTTCCGCTGCCGGGATTCCAACTCGGAAGCGACTTCAAGCTGCGCGGGCTCAATATGAGTCCGTTAGGGGGACGATGGTTGCCGTGCAGGAAGAGTTGGACTGGGCGATCTACAAGGCCTATGGGTTGATCGACGAGAGCCTTGCCGTCTCGGAGTACCCAGAGCTGCAGCCGGCTGAGCGTGCCTTCGCGATTGTGTTAGCACGCCAACAGGCTGCGGGAGAGACGACGACAACGTGGTTCCGCCACCACAACCACAAGTTCGCACCGGTTACGGAACTTCCGAAGCAGTGGTCGCCGGACTACCGGGCTGTCGTGGAGAGGCGGATCGCGCTTATTGAATCTGATCGGAACATAGGTCTGATCGAGCGGCCTGAGTTCAAGCGGCGGTGGGCCACCAAGGGCTGGGACGTGATGCAGCGCGAGGCGTTGCGGGACTGGCTGTTGGATCGGCTTGAGTCGGCGGAGCTGTGGGCGGGAGCGCCCACCCCACTGTCGGTGGCGCAGTTGGCTGACCGTGTCCGGCACGATGACGATTTCCGGTCGGTGCTGGAGTTGTGGGTGGGGTCGGATCAGTACGACCTGGTCAAGACGCTGGGGAAGCTGGTTGCGGACGAGCACGTGCCCTTCCTGCCGGCGTTGCGGTACAAGGCGGCTGGGCTGCGGAAGCGGAAGCAGTGGGAAGAGACCTGGGAACAGCAGCGGCGGGAGGATGCGGGGGAGAAGCTCGACATCCCGGTGCCGCCGAAGTACACGTCGGGGGACTTCTTGAAGGCGTCCTACTGGCGTAACCGGGGGAAGCTTGACGTTCCGAAGGAGCGGTTCGTCTCGTACCCGAATGCGGGTCGTGATGGGGATCCGACGCTGCTGTTGGGGTGGGCGGGATGGGATCACCTGGCGCAAGCGCAGGCGATTGCCACCGTCTACCTGGACCGGAAGACGCAGGCCGGGTGGAAGCAGGAAGCGCTGCTGCCGCTGCTGGCGGGGTTGGCCGAGTTGGAGCCGTGGCTGAAGCAGTGGCATGCGGAGCCGCAGCCTGGGTTCCCGGGGTCGCCGGCGCAGTTCTTCACCGGGTTCATCGACACGGAGCTGGCGACGCTCGGGGCCGATCGGGCGGAGCTCACGCGGATTCGCGGGTTGAGCTGACCGTTCGGCGGAGCGTGGGGGACGGGAGCTGCCGGTCCCTCGACATAGGATCGGGCGACGGGTAAGGAGTGGGACGTTGACCCTGATGCGTGACCTCATCGACATTCCGGAGTCGGTCGGCGACGCCGACTTCGTGGTCCGGGCGTCCGAGGGTGCCGACCTGCATCGGTACGTCGTGACGGAGGACCTGAAGCGGAACTTCGACGAGGCGCTGAGCATGGTCGCGCACGCGGTCCAGACCGGGCGGTCGCAGGCGAAGTTCCTGCACGGCTCGTTCGGTTCCGGTAAGTCGCACTTCATGGCGGTGCTGCGCGAGATTTTGCGGCACAACCCGGAGGCGCGGGCGGTCCGCGGTCTGGCGGAGCCGATCGACAAGTCCGACTCGGCGTTGAAGGGGCGCAAGTTCCTGACGCTCACGTTCCACATGCTCGACGCGCGGTCGGTGGAGCAGGCCGTCCTCGAGGGGTATCTGCGGCAGATCCGGCAGCTGCATCCGGAGGCGCCGATTCCGGCGGTGCACCGCTCGGATGCGTTGCTGGCCGACGCGGCGCGGCTGCGGGAGCGGATGGGCGACGCGCAGTTCTTCGCCGCGCTGGGCGGTGGGGGAGCGGCCGGCGGATCCGGTGGCGGGCTCGCGGCCGAGATGGCGAGCGAGGGCGACTGGACGGCGGAGACGTATGACCAGGCGGCGAATGAGCCGCCCGGCACCCCGCTGCGCGACCAACTGGTCAGCGCGCTCACGACGGCCTTCTTCTCCGGTGCGGTGCAGAGCGGGGAGTATCTCGACTTCGACACCGGGCTCGCGGTGGTCACTCGACATGCCAAGGCGCTCGGGTACGACGCGATGGTGTTCTTCCTCGACGAGCTGATCCTCTGGCTGTCCACGAAGATCGCCGACCACACCTTCGTGCAGACCGAGGGTGCGAAGCTCAACAAGCTGGTCGAGTCGTCGGACGCGGCCCGGCCGCTGCCGATCGTGTCGTTCGTGGCGCGGCAGCGGAACCTGGAGGAGTTCCTCGGCCCGCAAGTCGGCGGCACCGAGCGGGCGGCCCTGGCCGATGTGATGCGCAGCGTGCAGGGCCGGCTCGGGCAGGACATCGTGCTGGCCGACACCAACCTGCCGGAGATCACCGAGAAGCGGCTGCTCAAGCCGAAGGACGAGGCCGCCCGGAAGGTCATCGACGACGCATTCGCGGCGGTGCGCAACCGTCGCGACGTGTGGGACACGCTGCTGCTCGGCGCCCAGTACGGCGACGCCGGCATCGGGTCCGACGCGGCTGCGTTCCGGCGGCTCTACCCGTTCTCGCCGGCGCTGGTCGCCACGCTGGTGGCGCTGTCGCAGGCCCTGCAGCGGGAGCGGACCGCGCTGAAGGTGATGACCGAGCTGCTCGTCGACCGGCGGGACACGCTGCGGGTCAACGATCTGATCGGGGTGTCGGCGCTTTTCGAGCCCCTCGTGCTGCGTGGCGAGCTGCCCGACCGGCCGCAGCTCAAGCACAAGTTCCAGAAGGCTCGGGAGAGCTATCTCAAGCGGTTCCGGCCGCTGCTGCTCGGCCTGCACGGCGTCACCGAGGAGCAGGCCGCGACGCACGAGATGTTCCAGGTGGACGACCGCCTGATCAAGACGCTGATCCTGGGATACCTGGTCAGCGAGGTGCCGGCGCTGCACAACCTGACCGCGGCCAAGCTGCACGCGCTCAACTTCGGCTCGATCGCGTCGCCGCTGCCGGGCTACGAAAACCAGATCGTCCTCGGCCGGATGCGGCAGCTCAACGCGGACGCCGGCGAGCTGCACATCTCCGACGGCCCCGACCCGGTCATCCAGGTCGAGATCCCGGACGACGACTACGGCGTACTCATCGACATGGTCCCGGCTAACGAGACCGCGTCGGGCGTGCTGCAACAGCTGATCCGCGACCTGGTCGGCGGCGAGCTCGGCCTGGACAACCAGGCAGGCACGTACGGCGAGTACCCGTACGTGCGGGAGTGGCGCGGCCGCAAGCATGTGATCAACGTGCGGTTCGGCAACGTCCGCGACCGCGACAACATGCCGGACAGTGCGCTGATCGCGGGCGGCGACGGCTGGCGGGTCATCATCGATTACCCGTTCGACCCGGGCCACAAGCGCAACGAGGACTTCGCCCGCATCGAGACGCTGGAGAGAGGATCGCGGTCCGTCTTCTGGATGCCGCTGTTCCTCAGCGACGACTCGATGGGCCGCGTCGGCATGCTCGCAAAGGTCAACTATCTGCTGAACGGGCCCAACGGCAACCGGATCGACTCGCTCGCCGCCGACCAGGCCAAGGCCTGGCGGGAGGGCGCGAAGGCGTTCTTCAACCTGCGCCAGCAACAGTTGAAGTCGGCGCTGCTCACCGCCCTCAAACAGGCGTACGGCGCGGCTGTGCCGGAGCCGGGCATCGTGGAGCAGGACAACATCGGCGTGCTGCACACCCTCGCCGAGGGCCTGCGGGTCGGTGACCCGCGCGGTGGGGTGCTGCGCGACGCCTTCGTCAACCTCACCGGCGAGCTGCTGACCTGGTCCTACCCGGGCACGCCGGCCCTGCCCGAGGACGAGAAGACGCCGACCCGGGCCGAGCTGAACAAGATCCTCAGGTACGCGAAGCTCGCCGCCGCCGACCCCACCAAGGGCGTCGCGGTGGACCAGGCCGACCAGAAGACCATCCGGCGGATCTGCAATCCGCTGCGGCTCGGCGAGCTGATCGACCACCGGTACGTGCTGACCGCAAGCACCTGCTGGTGGAGCGGTCACCTGACGCAGGGCGCGGCGCGCAAGGACTACACCAAGCGCTTCCCGGTCCACGTGCTGCGGTCGCTGCTGGACGAGCCCGAGGCGCGCGGCTTCGACAAGGACCTGCAAAACCTGATCATCGCGGTCTTCGCCGAGGAGCAGCAGCTCGCCTGGTACCAGGGCGACACGGCGACCACGGTCGACGCCGTGCAGGCCATCGCCGACCACGGCATGGAGTTGCGCCAGATCGACCTGCCCCCGGAGTCGGTGTGGGCGGCTGCCGGCAGGCACGCCGGTGGGATCTTCGGGGTGCCGGTGTCGACCTGGCTGAGCCCGGCCGCCATGGCGGCGTTGGCCCAGAGCGTACGAGCCGAGGCCGTACGGTTCCGGTCCGCGGTGCCCGTCCTGGTGCAGCGATTGGTGGAGCACGCCGCCACGCTCGGACTTGATCCGCAGGAGCCGAGCGGGCGTCTGCACCAGGCCCGCAAGGTTGCCAGGATGCTCGAGACTCTCGGCGGCGAGTCCGACAACCGGGTCCTGATCGAGATCCTGGCGGCCGTGGACTTCGACATCGACGACGCTGCCATCGGCGCGGTGTTCAAGACCGCCGAAGCGGTGAGCCGAGCCCTCGCCGACGCACAGTGGAGTCTGTTCGACGCCGTGCGGCAGCGCGCGGTGACAGGCGACGCCGAGGCCGAACGGATCATGGGCAAGCTCGCCGTCGCCGCGCGGCACGACGCACATGCCGCCGACCTGGTGGAGGCCCTCCGCGTCGCGGGCAACGAGGCAACCGAGCTGATCGTCAAGCCTCCGGTCGTCAATCCGCCGGTGCCCGGTCCGCCCGTCGTGTCGCCACCCGTTGCCAACCCGCCCATTCCGGCGCCGCCGGTGGTGAACCCGCCGGGCGAGCGAAACCGCACGGTCAGCACCGGCACCGAGCTGGCCGAGTTGATGACCGACCTCGAGGCCGAGCTGAGCAAGGGCCGGACGCTCACCGTGCGCTGGGAGGCTCGGTGACCGTGGCGCAGCCGGCCGCGATCCGGCGTCGGGTCGAGGCCTGGCTGGCCGACAAGGACGACCCCGCGCCCGCCATCGCGCTGCGGGCCCAGCCGGAGTGGCCGGACGCTCCGGTGCTGTCGATCAACGGCACGACCGTGCGGATCGTGCCGTGCCCGACACCGCTCGCGGCCCGCGCCGCACTGCACGAGCGGGCCGGCGGCGAGCGTCTGGTGCTGCTGACGGAGCTGTCCAATGACGACCTCGGCGAGGGCCTGCTTGCTCATATCAGTGAGCAGCACGTCCGTACGGTCGATATCTGGGACGTCGCCATGCAGATGTTCGAAGCCAAAACGGTCGACCCCAACCTGGTCAAGCGCAGCCGCTGGGCCGCCGAGGCGCTGATCACCTACGCCCCGGCCGGCAAATGGCCGGTGGTACAGGGGTCCGTGCTGACCCGCGATCACGCGTTGCGCAGTCTCACTGCCGAGCTGCTGGGCCTCGACCGCGACGAGATCGACGGCGCCGGGCTCATCCAGTGGAGCACCGACGCAGCCCGGGTGCTGCGCCTGTCCAAACTGCCGGACACGCTGATCACCGGGCTCACCAGCTATCTGGTGGAGGTCGCCGGCGACGTAGCCGTACCCGTCGTGGCGGCGGCGCGGGCCGGTAACGGTGCTGACGCCGTACCCCTAGGTTTGCTTGTTGGTGTTTTATGGCCCGCACCGGCCGGAAAGCGGATGCCGACCGGTAAGCGGGCGACCGACACGGCCGCGGCCCGCGCTCGGCTGGAATCCTGGTTCGGCGGCCATCGGCTGACCGACGCGGAGGCGCGGACCTTCAGCGCCGCCGCCGAGACGTGGGTGGACCGGGCGATCGGCGTCGAGGGTGGGTCGGCCGAGGCCAACCGGATGCTCGCGCGGGCCGAGCACATCGCCCGGGAGGTCGACGCCACCTCGCTGCTGGACGGCAGCAACCTGCTCCCCGCGGGCTTCGCACAGCGGATTCGCGATGTCGCCGCGGCGGTCCGGCTCGCCGTGCCCGCCGCCGGTGCCGCCGACGAGTCCCGGATCGCCGCCGCTCAGGTGGCGCTGGTCCGGCTCGGAGAACACCGTGGTGGTGACCCGTCGCGCCTCGAGACCATGCGGATGGCCGTACGGTTGCTGCGTTGGCTTGCCGCGCCGGACCACCCGCAGCCGGCCAATCTCTACGAGGCGCTGCAGCGCCAGGTCCACGAGGACGGCTGGGTCGATCGGGCGCGCCTGGACATCTTCGCCGGCGACACCGATCCGCAGGTCGCGGAGGCGCTGCACCTGCTGCACCGGGCCGTGGACGCCCGCCGGGCCCGCCACGACCACCAGTTCGCCGAGCTGCTCGCCGCGGCCACCCAGGCCGAGCAGGACCCCGACAAGCTGATTCGGGTCGAGGACGTGCTCGATCAGGTCATCCAGCCGATCCTGGCCACCGGCCGCCGCGCGCTGCTGCTGGTCATGGACGGCATGAGCGTCGCGGCCGCCACCGAGCTGGCGGAGTCGCTCACGCGGGTCGGCACGTGGATGGAGCTGACGCCGGGCGGTGGACCGCGGGCCGGGGTGCTGGCCGCCCTCCCGACGATCACCGACGTCAGCCGCTGCAGCCTGATCAGCGGCAGGATAGCGGTCGGCCAGCAGGACGCCGAGCTGAAGGCTTTCAAGCAGCGGTTCCCGCAGGGGGTGCTGCTGCACAAGAGCAAGCTGCGCGGGCAGGCCGGCACCGCGATCGCCCGGGACGTGGCGGACGCCCTCGCCGATCCGGGTGTTCCGCTGGTCGCGGCCGTGGTCAACACCATCGACGACGCCCTGGACCGCAGCGACCCCGGCACCACCGTCTGGGGAAGCGAGACCATACCAAGCATCCGGGACCTGCTCATGCTCGCCGACGGGCGGGTGGTCGTGATCGTCTCCGATCATGGCCACGTCGTCGACCGCGGCCCCGAGGCCGTCCATCGACCGAGCCCGAGCAGCGAGAACCGCTGGCGGCCGGCCGACCCGCCGGCCGGCGAAGGCGAGGTGCTGGTTCGCGGAAGCAGGGTCGCCAAGGGCGGCGGCGCCGTCGTGCTGCCGTGGCGTGAGGAGCTTCGGTACGGTCCGCGCAAGGCCGGCTACCACGGCGGCGCGTCCGCGGCCGAGGCCGTCATCCCGCTGCTCGTGCTCACCGACGGCGACGAGTCCGCCGTGCCGGGCTGGAGCCCCGCCCCCGTCGCCAGCCCCCCTTGGTGGCGGGAATCGCTCTCCGTCGAGCCCTCGGCGGTGCCTGCCGCTGTCCCGGCCCGGCGGCCGGCCCAACGCAAACCCCAAGCCCAATCCGAGAGCTTGTTCGACCTGGCCCCGGATGCCACGGCGGAGCCGGAAACCCCGCCCGCCCCGGCCGGGCCGGACCTCGTCGCGGAACTGCTCGCCAGTGACGTCTACCGGCAACGTCGCGACCCGCGCGCGCCCCTGCCGGACGAGCGGGTCGGCGCCCTGCTCCGCGCGCTGATCGCGGGCGGCAACCGGGCCACGATGGACACCTTGGCCGCCCGCGCTGGCATCCCAGCCGGGCGGATCGTCGGCACAGTCACCGCCCTTCGCAAGCTGCTGCAGGTGGAGGGATACCCGGTGCTGTCCGTCGATCCCGACAACGTGACCGTCAAGCTCGATCGTGACCTGCTCGTCGAGCAGTTCCACCTGGGTGGCAGATGAGTCTCGAGATCTCCGCGCGGCGGCGTAAGGACATCATCGATGCCCTGCGCCGCGGCGTCGTACCCATGAACGGCTTGGACGCCCTCGCCGTCGGCCTCGGCCGATTCGAGGCCGCCCTCGACGATGATCTCGACCGGGTCGCCGGGGGCGGCAGCGTCTTCAAAGCCATTCGCGGCGAGTACGGCGCCGGCAAGACGTTCTTCACCCGCTGGTTGGCCGAGCGAGCGAAGCGCCGGGGCTTCGCCGCCGCCGAGGTGCAGATCTCCGAGCTGGAGACGCCGCTGCACCGGATGGAGACGGTCTACCGCAGGCTCGTCGAGAACCTCAGCACCGAGCAGTTCCCGCCCAGCGCGCTCCGCCCGATCCTGGACGGCTGGATCTTCGCGCTGGAGGAGGACGTGCTTGCCGGCGGCACGGTCGCCGAGGACGACCAGGCAGCGCTCGACGCCGCCGTGGGTAACCTGTTGGAGGTACGGCTCGCGCAGATCTCCCGCAGCACACCTGGCTTCGCGGCCGCGCTGCGCGGCTATCGAGCCGCCACCGCGGCCGCCGACCACGTCAACGCCGATGGGCTCGCCGCCTGGCTGGGTGGCCAGCCGCACGTCGCCGCGACTGCCCGGCGCGCCGCCGGTGTGAAGGGCGACCTGGACCACTTCGCCGCGATGAGCTTCCTGCAGGGACTGCTCACCGTGCTGCGCGACAGCGGCCATCCCGGATTGCTGCTCGTGCTCGACGAGGTGGAAACTCTGCAGCGCGTCCGGTCGGACGCCCGGGACAAGGCGCTCAACGCGCTCCGGCAACTCATCGACGACATCTACGCCGGGCGCTTCCCCGGCCTGTTCCTGATCATCACCGGTACGCCCGCCTTCTACGACGGCACTCAGGGCGTGCAACGGCTCGCCCCGCTGGCCCAGCGGCTCGCCACCGACTTCGGACCGGACGCCCGCTGGGACAACCCGCGAGCCACGCAGCTGCGCCTGCCGGGATTCTCGCTTGACGCGCTGGTCGAGCTCGGCGCCCGGGTACGCGAGATTTACGGCAGCCCGGCGGTCGCTGATCGAGTCGATGACGACTATCTGCGACAGCTCGCCACGGCGGTCACCGGCAAACTCGGCGGCCAGGTCGGTGTCGCGCCGCGTGTCTATCTCAAGAAGTTGGTCGCCGACGTGCTCGACCGCGTCGATCAGTTCGCCGACTGGGATCCTCGCCAGCATTACGCGCTCACCGTGCGCTCGGACGAACTGACCGATGTGGAACGTAATGCCGCCAGCGCCGACGACATCAACCTGCAGCTGTAGGCGCACGTGGGAACCGAACTCGACCCAGTCCTGATTCACCACATCGTCAACACACTTGGCTGGCCGGACCTGCGTCCACTGCAACGCGCCGCGGTGGCACCGCTTGTCGCGGGCGACGACGCGTTGCTCCTGGCCCCCACCGCGGGTGGCAAGACAGAAGCGGCGTCGTTCCCGATCCTCACCCGCATGGCGGCCGAGCACTGGACCGGCACCTCGGTGCTCTATCTCTGCCCGCTCAAGGCGCTGCTCAACAATCTGGAACCGCGCCTGGAGCGATACGCCGGCTGGATCGGCCGCCGGGTCGGCCTGTGGCACGGCGACGTCAAGATGGGCGGCCGCCGCAACATCCTGGCGGAGCGGCCGGACATCCTCCTGACCACCCCGGAGTCCCTCGAATCGATGCTGGTCAGCACGAAGGTCGACCATCGCGCTTTCTTCGCGGGGCTCCGCACGGTGATCGTCGACGAGGTGCACGCGTTCGCCGGCGACGACCGTGGCTGGCACCTCCTCGCCGTACTCGAACGATTGACCCACCTGGTCGGTCGGCCGCTGCAGCGCGTCGGCCTGTCCGCGACTGTGGGAAACCCTCGGCAGTTGCTGGAATGGCTGCAAGGAGCTAGCGCCGGCACGAGACCATGCGAGGTCGTCGCCCCGGATCTCCCGGTCAGCGTGAGCGGAACCGTGCCGCCCGGCGACATCGAACTCGACTACGTCGGCTCTCTCGACAACGCGGCCAAGGTCATTGCCGCACTACACGCCGGACAGAAGCGACTGGTGTTCTGCGAGGCCCGGCAAACCGTCGAGGAACTCGGCGAAATGCTGCGCGGCCACGGCATCACCACGTTCCTGTCGCACGCCTCGCTCTCCACGGACGAGCGCCGCCGCTCCGAGCAGGCGTTCGCCGAGGCTCGGGACTGCGTCATCGTTTCCACCAGCACGCTGGAGCTCGGCATCGACGTCGGCGACCTCGACCGCGTCATCCAGATCGACGCGCCGTCCACTGTGGCGAGCTTCCTGCAGCGCCTCGGCAGAACCGGCCGGCGTGCTGACGCCGTACGCAATTGCCTTTTCCTTACCCTCAAGGGCGAGACCCTCGTGGAAGCAGCTGCATTGCTGAAACTGTGGGGAAGCGGCTGGGTCGAGCCGGTGACGCCCACGCCGGAGCCGCGGCACATCGTCGCCCAGCAGATGATGGCGCTCTGCCTGCAGGAGCATCAGGTCGGCGACCAGACGTGGCGGCAGTGGTGGAACGGCCTGCCGCCCTTCGACGACAGCGCCGAGCCGATCGTCCGTCACCTGGCCCGGGAGGGCTACCTGGACAGCGACGCCGGCATGCACTTCATCGGATCCGAGGCGGAGAAGCGCTTCGGGCGCCGACACTTCATGGGCATGACCGCCGTCTTCCTCGGCGCCCCCGAGTTCACCGTGCTCGTCGGCCGCAGCGAGCTCGGCAAGATCGACCCCTATCTGCTGGTCGAAGAGGTGAAAGGCCCGCGCAGGCTGTTGCTCTCCGGGCGCAGCTGGCAGGTCACCTACATCGACTGGAAGCGTCGACGCTGCTTCGTCGAACCGGTCGACTCCGGCGGCCGCGCGCGATGGACATCGCGGGGTCTGGCCGGCGCTGGGTACGAACTCGCCCGCGCGATGCGGGACGTCCTGCTCGGCGCGGACCCACCGGTGCAGTTGACCAGACGGGCCGTGGATCGGCTCGCCGACGAGCGCGAGCAGTCTGCGTCGCTCGTGCATCCTGGGGGCAACGTGATCCTGCGCGACAAGAGCGGCGACCTGAAGTGGTGGACTTGGGCGGGCTTCCGCGCCAACGCCACGCTTACTGCCACGCTCAGCGAGGTGACCGATCCCGGGCAGCAGTTCAACGACCAGTACATCCGGCTACGCGAGGACCTGACTTCCGCGGCCTGGCGTGAGCTGACAGCCGACGCGAACTCGCGTCTCTGCCTGCCCGAGGTGAACAAACGAGCGCTCAACGGTCTCAAGTTCAGCGAGGCGCTTCCGGAACGCCTTGCCGTCGCCACGCTCGCCGCCCGCCTGGCTGATTTGCGCGGTGCAGAGCGCGTGCTTGAAGAACCCACTCGGTTTGTCACTATTGCTTGACGCGAGCGTCAGGGACGTATTTTGGGAGACAATGCTGCTGGCCCCCAGGCCGCATTGATAATGGCTGAAGGCTTCGAGGATACGTGACCGACGACGTTGTCGATTCTGCTTCCAACTGATTGGCGCGTACGAATTCGCTGTACGCGCCGAGGCGGCCGCAACCAGGCTCAACGAGAGCCGTCTCGCACAGGTGCCGTGCCGACGAGGCTTTGAATGAAGAAACTATGATCCCGTGTGTGCCGAAACTGGGAGCCGCGGTCGCCACGTCTTCCCGTTCAGGTACATCACCCTGAAGCCAAGGCTCGCCGCTAGCGCCGCCCACCGCGTGGATCCCAGGCGTTGCTCTGCGCCGTCGTGCCGGGAGCTGTTAACCATGACATCCAGGAGAACAGTCTCGAACGCCGCGGACTCAACCCAGTCGACATTCCGCGTGTATCCGCAAACCATTGCAGCGCCGGTAGTCCTGAGGAAGTCTTGTAACTCAGCGTCGGAGAAGCGCATCACGGAACAACTGGCGAAGTAGAGGCGTCGACCGTCGCAGCGGCCGGCCAGCGGCGCGGCCAAGTCCATCAGATCCACGCTGTGCTGGTCCGTCAACCAGAGCCTCCCCGGCTCACCATGCATGGCGAAGAAGCCGACGTGATAGTCGGCGTACTGGCGCAGCGCCCATCGCCCGAGGAAATATCTAAGTTCGTCCGCGGTTGCTACATCCTTGTGGATGTAGCGAATCCGGCGTAGCCGCTCGAGCAGTTCCAGCGTCGGAAGGACTGAACCCTCCTCATCGAGGTTGCGATGCCATTGGCCTTCCACACAGAAAACCCCGCCGCGGGACATCCCTTGCCTCTTCCGTTGCGACTTAATGATCGACGGAAGTCTTGCAAGGACAGGGCGGGATAAGTATCGGCCGATCCGGTGAGAGCCGCTTGGAAGCCGGCATGGTGACGAGCCGGAGCCAGGCGCCCGACCGCTCGGATGATGACGCGCTCGTCACGATTTTCGGTGTGGCACCGGAGCGGCTGGCGTCTGGTTTGTGTCCGGTTCCGAGCCTTGCCACACAGTCCGGTGTCACGTTGTATCCGGAGGGCAGCCAGCCGTCGCCGGGTCGCGCGACACGGGCGAAGCCGGCATCCGAACCCCAGCTGACGATCCAGACTCGCTGAGCCGGCCAGGCGGCCGCGAAGCGGCCGCAGCCTCTCTGCCGTCGGATAGAAACAGGCGTGGACGATGGCGCCGCCGCAGGGCCGACCGTTGGGCAGGAGCGTCAGCGGTGTCCGGCCGTGGTCTCGGGATGCTCGGCCAAGAACCTGGAGCACTCCTCCGCCGGCACCGGCCGCGAATACCAATAGCCCTGACCGTGTGTGCACCCGAGCTGGCGTACCAGCTCCAGCTCCTCGCTAGTCTCGATGCCTTCGGCGATCACCCGCAGATCCAGGTTGAGTCCCATGGTGACGATGGTGCGCACGAGCTCGCGGCTGCGCGCGCTGGTGGTCAGCCGGGACACGAAGGAGCGGTCGATCTTCAGGGCGGCGAAGGGCAGGTGGTGCAGGGCCTCCAGCGAGGAGTAGCCGGTGCCGAAGTCGTCGATGTGCACCTCGACGCCCATCTCGCTGATGGTGGCCAGCAGCTGCGTCGCCTGCCGCACGTCGTGCATGATCACGCCCTCGGTGATCTCCAAAGCCAGGCAGCCGGGGTCCAGGCCGGACGCGTCCAGGCAGTCGATCACGTCCTCGATCAGCCGGCCCTGCCAGAATTGCCGGTTCGAGACGTTCACGCTCATCCGGAACCGCTCGCGGCCCGGTTCCCGGCACCACTGCGCGGCCTGCCGGCAGGCCGTGCGCAGCACCCAGGCGCCGATCCGTACGCCGAGCTCGCTCTCCTCGGCGATGGGCAGGAACACCGGCGGCACGAGCAGTCCACGCGTCGGATGCCGCCAGCGCAGCAGCGCCTCGACCCCGGCGACCTGGCCGGTGCCCAGCGCCATGATCGGCTGATAGAACAGCTCCAGCTGGTCGTCGTCGATGGCGTGGCGCAGCTCGGCGTCGGTGCGCAGCCGGTCCATCGCCGAGGTGTGCATCGAGGGCGTGAACAAGGCGTACCCCCGCTTGCCGTTGCTCTTGGCGTAGTACATGGCCGCATCGGCGTCGCGCATCACCGCCTGGGTGTCGGTGTAGTTGTCGGTTCCGAGCGCGATGCCGATGCTCGCGGTGACGGCGACGTCGGTGTCGGCCACGTGGCAGGGGGCGGACACGGCGGCCTGCAGGCGCTCGGCGAGCACGATCGGCGCCTGCGGTCCGGCGAAGTCTTCGATCAGGACGGCGAACTCGTCGCCGCCCAGGCGTGCGGCGACCTCGTTGGCACGCAGCTCCACCGTGAGCCGGCCGGCGACTTCCCGCAGCAGTTGGTCGCCGGCCTCGTGCCCGAGGCTGTCGTTGACCAGTTTGAAACCGTCCAGGTCGAGCAGCAGCACCGCGTAGCCGAGCCCATCCCGGCACGCCGAGCGGTCCATCGCCAGCATCAGCCGGTCCCGGAAGTGGCTGCGGTTCGGCAGCCCGGTGAGGTCGTCGTAGAGAGCCGCCCGGCGCAGCACCTCCTCCTGCTCGCGCAGGGTCTGCAGAACCGCGTCGTGCTCCAGCGCGACGCTCAGCAGGGCCGCCCACTGGTTCATCGTCTCGCGGCCCTCGGCCAGGCCCGCCTGGATCGGCCCGACCAGGGCGAGCATGCCCCAGTCGCCGTTGTCGACCTTGAGATGGGCGACGTAGATCATGTCGTCGGCCGCGGAGTCGGCCAGGTCGATCACCTCGGCCGGCGGGAACCGTTCGATCTCGACCCGGCCGCCGCCCTGGACGGCCGCGTCGGCCCGGCGGTCGAAGGTCGCGATGACGTCCAGGAACCCGTCGCGGCGGTCCGTCCCGCTCGGCCACAGGCCCAGGCAGCCACCCCGGATGTCGGTGATCCGCAACCAGTCCAGCGAGCGGGGATCGCGTTCCTGGCTGCGCAACAACTGCATGCTCACCGAGTACTGGGTGCCCAGGGCGGACATGGTGGACCGGCCGTGCGCCACCTGGAACGAGGACTGTGCCTGGGCGAGCACGGCGAACACCTGGTAGACCACGTCCTCGACCCGGCGGTGGACCGCGGTGTCCGCGCCGGCCGAGGTCTGCACGGCCCGGCCGTAGTCGCGGATCAACCGCATCACGGCCACTGCCACCTCGTAGTTCTGCAGGCGCCGGGCGATCGGCAGCAGGAGCCGGCGCAGTTCCGTGCCGGTCGGGGTCGGCGAGCCGGCGGCGGCGTCGGTGAGCGCCGAGGCCAGGCTCTTGACCGCCACCTCCAGTTCCGCGGCGTGGGCGCCGGGCGACCAGACCGGCGCGTCCCGGTCCACCACCGAGCGGATCTCGGCCAGCAACCGGCCGGCGTCGGCGGCGCCGTCCACGATCCGGCCCGAGGACAGCGCCAGTGGGCCCGGGCAGCCGCACGACTCCCGCACCACCAGCGAGGTCGGGAGCTGATATCGCTCGTTCGGCACCGGCTCGCCGTTCACCATCCGCAGGACCAGTCGTGCGGCCATCCCGCCGATCTCGGCGAGGGGCTGCCGGACCGTGGTCAGGCTCGGGATCATCGACGCGCTGCCCTGCTGGTCGTCGAAACCGATCACCGCCTGGTCGCCGGGCAGGTCGTGGCCCGCTGCGGCGAGCGCCCGGATCAGGCCGAAGGCGTTCGGGTCGTTTCCGGTCACCGCCGCCGTCGACGGCAGCCCGGCGGCCAGCATCGCGCGGGCCGCCCGCTCGCCTCCGCCCTCCTGCATGCTGCCGGTGTCGAAGAACAGGCTGTCGTCCGGGGCAATACCGTGCGCGAGCAGTGTCGACCGGTAGGCCTCGTACCGTTCGCCGGCATCCACCTGCTCGAGATGCCCGGCGAAGGCGATCCTGGTGTGCCCGTGCTCGATCAGGTGCCGGACCGCGGCGGAGGTTCCGGCCCGGTTGTCCGGTCCGACGGTCGGGCAGCTCACGCCGTCGGGGTAGTCGCTGACGACCACGACCGGCCGGCCGGACTCCTGGGCCGCGCGGAGATAGTCCGAGTTCGCCCCGGTGAGGATGGTGATGAAGCCGTCGATGGATTCCCACGCCACCCGATGGCTGTAGGCCGGCGGATCCCGGAAATCGGTGTTGAACGTGCCGGCGTCGAGCGTCTGGATGGCGATCAGCCGGCCGCCCTGCGCCGCCACGGCGGCCTTGATCCCGCCCAGCAGCCCGCCGAAGTACGGGCCCCCGAACGAGGTCGCGAGAACCCCTACGACGGGGCCGTGCCTCTCCACGAGCACCTCCGGCACCGAGCGGACGCCTCAAGATTAAGACCATGCCGCCGGTCTCTCAGCCGAATGCGGATCATCGTCAGGCCAATCGCTGGACGCCGGGCGGCGACGGACCCTCACGGGTTGGCGATCGCGCTCAACACATCCAACCGCGCCGCCCGCCGGGCCGGCAGCAGCCCGGCGACCATCCCCGCGCCCAGAGTGACCGCGACAATCGACGCCAACCGCCCCACCGGCAGCACCACCGCAGCCTGCACCGCGTCGCCGAGCAAGCGGACCGCCCCCGCCCCGCAGGCCACCCCCAGCGCCACCCCCGCCGCCGTGGCGAGGGCCGCGATCAGTACGGCCTCGGCGCGGACCATCGTGCGGAGCTGGGCGCGGGTCATGCCGACCGCGCGGAGCATGCCGATCTCCCGGGTGCGCTCGACGATCGACAGCGCGAGCGTGTTGGTGATGCCGAGCAGGGCGATCGCGATGGTGAGCAACAGCAGCACGGTGACCAGCCCCAACACCTGGTCGACGGTGCGCGTCCGGCCGGCCACGGCCGCGGCCTGGTCGCGTACCTCGGCAATGGGGTTGTCTTGCAGGGCCGCCCGCAGCGTCCGCAGGCCCTCGGCCGCCGGCACGCCGTCGGCCAGCTTGACGAAGACGCTGGCGTCCATGTCCTCGGCGTAGTTGCGGGCATACGTGTCCAGCGAGATCGCATAGTCGGTCTGCAGCGCCTGCGCGTCGCGGTCGGGAAGCAGGGCGACGATCGGCAGGCGCTGGGTGCCGGTGCGGGAGAACGTCATCGCCAGCGTGTCGCCCACCGCGACGCCGCGCTCGGCGGCCACGTGTGCGGCGAGGGCGACGCCGCCGGAGCGCAGGGCGTCGAGTCGCAGCGTGGTGACCCGGGGGAGGGTGTCCGGGTCGACGGCGGTGAGCGCCTGGGTCATCTGGCCGTCCTTCCAATGGCCGTAGCGCACCCGGGACGCGACCGCCACCTGCGGCAGCGCCGCCACGTGGTGGTGGACCGACATCGGCAGGCCGCCGAGCATCTCGTTGCGGGAGCTCTCCACCACCAGGTCGGCGCTGATCACCTCGGCGTAGCTCTGCCGCACCGCGTTGCGCACCGAGGTGGCGAGCACGGCGGTGAAGCTGACCAGCGCCAGGCCGAGGGCGAGCCCGAGGGCAGTGGCCGCGGTCCGCCGCGGGGTGCGCGCCGCCGAGGCGCGGGCCAGCCGGCCGGGCATGCCGAGCGCGTGCAGCGGCCGGCCGAGTACGCGAGCGGCCCGTGGCGTGAGCGCGGGCGCGGCCATGGTCAGCCCGATCACCAGCGCGGCGGCGGACGCGCCGAGCACCGCCAGGCCGCCGGCGCCGAGGATCGCCGCGGTCACGCCCGCCGCGCCGGCGATCGTCAGGGTCGTGCCGCCGATCGTGCGTGTGGCACCGATCGGCTCGGCCGCGGTGGAGCGGCGCATCGCCTCGACCGGGGCCACCCGGGCCGCGCGGCGGGCCGGGCCGAGCGCGGCGAGCACGGTGACGAGCACGCCGATGCCGAAGGAGAGCGCCACGGTCCGGCCGCCGAGCACCATCCCGCCGTCCGGGAGCAGGATGCCGAACGCGGCGGTCAGGCGCCGCAGCCCGGCAGCGGCGCCGACGCCCGCGGCCAGGCCGGCGGCCGACGCGACCAGGCCGATGAGCAGGGCCTCGCCGAGCACGGAGGCGAGCACCTGCCGGCCGGTGGCGCCGGCGGCGCGCAGCACCGCCAGCTCGTGGACGCGCTGACTGACCACAATGGAGAAGGTGTTCGCGATCAGGAACGCGCCGACGAGCAGGCCGGCGGCGGCCAGCGCCAGCAGCATCACCCGCAGGAAGCCGAGCTGGTTCTGGGCCGCGGCGGCGTCGGCGGCCGCGAGGTCGCGGCTCGCGGTGACCTCGTAGCCGCTGCCGAGGGCGGCGGCGACGCGCCGCTGCAGGGCGTTGGGGTCGACCCCGTCGGCCGCGCTGACGGCGAGCTCGGTGCTCCCGCCGTTCAAGCCCAGCATTCGCTGCGCGGCCGGCAGGCTCACCAGCGCCACGGTGCTGTCCGGCAGCCCGGGCCGGTCGCCGAATCCGGCGAGGCCGACGACCCGGCCGGCGAGGTCGGTCTTCGCCCGTACGGTGACCGCTTCGCCGACGGTGATGCCGTATCGATCGGCGGTGGCGGCGTCGACGACCACCTCGCCGCCGGCCGCCGGGGCGCGCCCGGCGCGCAGGGTGAAGGCCCCGGCGGGCGGTTCGATCCAGGACTGCAGTAGCGACCGCCCGGGCGGGACGATCGCGCGGCCGCCGGCGACGATGAGGCCCTGCCCGCGGGCCACCGGCGCGGCGGAGGCGACCCCGGGCACGGATCGCACCCGGTCCACAGTGTCCGGTGGCAGCGGATCGCGCTCCACCTCGACGCCCATGGCCGAGCCGAACGCGGCGGCGTCCCGGACGACCAGGTCGACGCCGGCGTTCGCGGTGCGGAACTGGTCGTCGAGCACCTGCCGGGAGGTGTCGGTGAGGATCAGCGCGCCGCTGACGAAGGTGATGCCGAGAACCACGGCGAGCATGGTCAGCGCCAGGCGGCCCCGGCGCGCGAGCGTGTTGCGGACGATGAGGCGCCACATGTCAGTTCTCCTTGCGGGCGGCGGTCGCAGGCTCGAGGCCGGCCATCCGGCCGAGGATCTCGGCCGGGGTGGGGTCGAGGAGGTCGCCGACGACGCGGCCGTCGGCGAGGAAGACGATCCGATCGGCGTACGAGGCGGCGTGCGGGTCGTGGGTGACCATGACGATGGTCTGCCCCAGGTCGTGGGCGGCGTGGCGGAGGAAGCCGAGCAGCGCCTCGCCGGCGCGGGAGTCCAGGTTGCCGGTCGGCTCGTCGGCGAAGACGGTCTCCGGCCGGGCCACCAGCGCGCGAGCCACCGCCACGCGCTGCTGCTGGCCGCCGGAGAGCTGAGCCGGCCGGTGGTGCAGGCGCTCGCTCAACCTGAGCGTGGTCACCAGCCGGTCGACCCATGCGGCGTCCGGGCGTCGCCCGGCCAGGGTGAGCGGCAAGTGGATGTTCTCGGCGGCGGTCAGCGTCGGCACCAGGTTGAAGCTCTGGAAGACGAAGCCGATCCGGTCGCGGCGCAGCAGGGTCCGCTGCCGCTCGCCGAGCCGGGTCACGTCGGCCCCGCCGAGCAGCACCTGCCCGGCGTCCACTTCGTCCAGTCCGGCGAGGGCGTGCATGAGGGTGGACTTGCCGGAGCCGGACGGCCCCATGATCGCGGTGAACTGGCCGGCCGGGACGGTCAGGCTCGCGCCGTCCAGGGCACGCACGGCGGTGTCGCCCTTGCCGTACGTCTTGACAAGGTCCCGGGCCTCGATGGCGATGCTGGTCATGATCGGCTCCTCTCAGGCGGCGCGCCGGCGGCCCCACCGGGGCCGGCGACGGATCAAGCGGGCGGCGGCGGCCTTGCGTAGCAGTTCGGCGTGGTGCGCACGCTGCAGATCGAGGGAGTACGGGGTGAGCACGGCGGACCTCCCGGGTCGCTCGGCGGTGGTTGACGATGCCGAGCTTCGCGAGAGGCGCTGTCCGGTGGCTGTTTCCCGGCGGACAGCGTTTGGACAGCGGCCCGCGGCACGCTGCTCCCATGACTGAGGTAACCGTTCCGGTGCCCGGCGGACTGTGCCGGCGCTGTGTGCGCCGGCTGAGCCGGCACGTCAGCGACGTGCCGGGCGTCGTGTCCGTGCGGGTGGATCCCGGCCGGCTGGTCGTGACCGGCGACATGGATCTCGGGTCGATCCGGGCCGCGCGCGACCGCGCCGGCCTCAGATGATGGCGCCCCGCGCCCGCTCGGCCTCGTCGAGCCGGCCCGCGGCCCGGGCCGCCTCGGCGTAGGTCGCCCACAACCGGGCCCGCGCCCACGGGAACTCGCGGTCCGCGAGCAGCTCCGCGGCACGGCGGCAGTCGTCGGCCGCCGCCACGGCATCGCCGGCCGCCAGCGCCAGCCGGGCCCGGCCCCAGGCCGCCCACGCCGGGTTGCGCGGGTTACGCACCCGGGCCGCCACCTCGTCCGCCTCGGCCAGCTCGGCCGGCACCCGCTCGGACCGGCCCGCGTCGAGCCGGGTGTGCGCGAGCTGGACCAGCGCGAAGGCGAGACCGTGCAGCGAGCCGGTGCGGCGGCACTGGTCGGCGGCCCGCTCCAGCACCGCGACGGCCTCGTCGAGCCGGCCGCTCTCGCGCAGCGCGATGCCCAGGTGCGCCTCGAGCGCGCTGCTCATCAGCCGGTCGTCGGCGGCCCGGAACAGCTCGAGGCTGTGCCGGAAGTGCCCGGCCGAGGCCTCGAAGGCGCTGGTGCGCAGCTCGATCAGGCCCTCGACGTGGTACGTCATCGCCCGCCACCAGCCGCGGTCGACGTCGCCGAGCACCTCGCGGGCCCGACGCACCAGGGCGAGATTCTCCGGCGCGTCGCCGCCGTACTGGCCCTCGAAGGCGATCGTCAGGCGGGCGATGGCCGCGTTGTGCTCGTCGCCGAGCGCCTCGAACAGGGCCAGGCTCGCCCGGGACGCGGCGCGGGACTCGGCGGTCGGGTAGTAGACGTGCAGGAAGCCGTACGCCTGCAGCAGCCGCGCCCGGGCGTCGTCGGACAGGCCGTCGCCGGCCAGCAGGGCCTCGATCGCGCGGACCCCCTCGAAGCGCCGGCCGTAGTTCCAGAACATGATCAGCGCCAGGGTCAGCCGCAGCCCGTCCGGCGAGCGCGGGCCGAACTCCAGGGCGGCCCGCAGGTTGTCCTGCTCCTCGGCGATGCGATCCCAGGCGGGTCCGGTGAAGCGGGTCAGCGGGCCGTAGCGCTCGGCCAGGTCGGCGTAGTGGGCGAGGTGCCGCCGGGCGACCTCGGTCTCCTCGCCCGCGTCGCGCAACTTGCCCGACGCGTACTCGCGGATCGTCACCAGCAGGCGGAACCGGCCGGTGGCCGGGTCCGCGGTGACCAGCGACCGGTCGACCAGCCGGAACAACAGGTCGGGTACGTCGGCGGGCTCGGCGCCGGCGAACCCGCAGACCTCCTCGGCGGCCTCCAGCGTCCAGCCGCCGCGGAAGACGGCCAGCCGGCGCAGCAGCCGCCGCTCGTCGGCGGGCAGCAGGTCGTGGCTCCAGTCGATGGTGGCGCGCAGCGTGCGGTGCCGCGCCTCGCTGCCGCGCGGGCCGGCGGTGAGCAGCGCGAACCGGTCGCGCAGCCGTCCGGCGATCTCGGCCGGTGGCAGGGCCTTGGCGCGGGCCGCGGCCAGCTCGACGGCCAGCGGCATGCCGTCGAGCTGGCGGCAGATCTCGGCGATCGCCCGGCACGCGTCCTCGTCGAGCGGCAGGCCCGGCCGCACGCTGCGGGCGCGATCCAGGAACAGGCGCACGGCGGGCGCGGCGGCGATCTCTTCGAGGGTGGCGGTTTCGACGGGTACGGCGAGGGGACCCACCGCGATCTGCGTCTCGCCGGGGACCGCGAGCGCCTCGCGGCTGGTGGCCAGGATCCGGACGCCGGTGGTGCCGTGCACGACCCGGTCGATCACGGTGGCCGCGGAGTCGATGACGTGCTCGCAGTTGTCCACCACGAGCAGGACGTGCCGGTGCCGGAGGTGTTCGACGACCGCCTCGACGGCCTGGTCGCCGGTGGCCGGGGTCTGCAACCCGAGCTGCGTGGCGAGGGACTCGGCCACGTCGGCCTGCGGCGCCAGCCCGGCCAGCCGGACGATGTGGACGTCCGCCGCCTGCCGGGCCGTCTCCAGGGCGAGCGTGGTCTTGCCGACGCCGCCCGGCCCGGTGAGCGTGACGATACGCGCGGTCCGTAGCTGGTCGAGCGTGGTGCGCACGTCGGCGTCGCGGCCCACGAAGGAGGTGAGCCGCGGCGGGACCGGCGAAGTGGCCGGGGCGGCCGGCGAGGCGGCCGCGGGCGTCGCCGAAGCAGGTGCGGGGGCCGGCGACCCGGGCTCGGAGGTCGGCAGAACGGGCGCGGGGGGCGGGGCGGCGGAGGGCGCGGCCGGCACCTGCTGGCGCAGGATAGCCTCGGTCAAGGCCTGTAGATCGGGGGACGGGTCGATGCCGAGCTCGTCGGCGAGCCGCGCCCGCAGCCGCTGGTGCACGGCGAGCGCGTCGGCCTGCCGGCCGCCCCGGTAGAGCGCGAGCATCAGCAGCCGGTACAGGCGTTCCCGCAGCGGATGCTCGGCGATCAGCCCCTCCAGCTCGGCCACCGCCTCGGCGTGCCGGCCGGCCCCGACCAGCCGCTCGAGCCGGTCCTCGGCCGCGGCCAGCCGCTTCTCTTCCAGGCGGCCGCGCTCGGCGCGGGCCCACTCGGAGTCGCCGGCGTCGGCGAGCGCCGGGCCGCGCCACAGGCCGAGCGCTTCGTCGTGCGCACCGGCCGCGACCAGCTGGTCGAACCGGTACGCGTCGACCGCGTCGGCGGGGACCGCGAGCAGATAGCCGGGGGCGCGGGTGACCAGCGCGTCGGCGTCGAGCCCGGCCCGGGTCAGGGCCCGGCGCAGCTTGGACACCCGGATCTGCAGGGCGTTGGCCGCGTCGGCCGGCAGCTCCTCGCCCCAGAGCGCGTCGATCAGGGCGTCCGCGGACACCACCCGGCCCGGCGTGGTCGCCAGCCGGGCGAGCAGCGCGCGCAGGGCCGGGGCGGGGGAGACCGCGGGGTGTCCGGGCGCCTGGACCTCGATCGGCCCGAGCACCCGGATCGACACCTGTGCCATGACGCGCCATCGTAGCTGGTCAGGCTTCCGCCGCGACCTCAGGCGGCCGCGTAGCCGGCGTCGGCGATGGCCGCCCGGACGGCCGCCTCGTCGCCGTCGCCGCCGACCCGCACGGTGCGACCCCGCTGTCCGCCGGCTGTCGGCCGTGGACAGCGGTTGGACAGCGCGCCCGGACAACCTCGTCGGCAACGGCCCGCCACCCGGTGTGGGCCCGATGAGGGAGTCCGACATGACGACATCGACGGCCGCCTCCGGCCGGCTCGACATCGGCGGCATGACCTGCGCCTCCTGCGTGGGCCGGGTGGAGAAGGCGCTGATCCGCCTGGACGGGGTCGAGGCGGCCGCGGTCAACCTGGCCACCGAGGTGGCCACCGTCACCTACGACCCGTCCGTGGTCGGCCCGGACGCGATGGCCGCGGCCGTGCAAGCCGCCGGCTACACCGCGAAGGTCCCCGCCCCGCCCCGGCCCGCGGAGCAGCCGGCCCGCCCCGCGGAGCAGCCGGCCCGGCCCGGGGAGCAGCCGGCCGAGGAAGCGCCCGCGCCCGAGCTGGTGTCGCTGCGCCGCCGCTGGCAGCTCAGCCTGCCGGTCGGCCTGGCCATGATGGTGCTGATGTACCTGCCGCTGCCCATCGACACGATGGACTGGCTGATGCCGCTGCTGCTGGTCGTCGCGACGATCGTGCAGTTCGGGGCCGGCGCGCCGATCTACGCCGCCGCGTGGGCCGCCGCCCGGCACCGTGCGGCCACCATGAACACGCTTGTCGCGCTCGGCACCACGGTGGCGTACGGCTACAGCGCCTTCGTGACGCTCTGGCCCGCCGCCGCCGAGAGGGCGGGCCTGCCGCTGCACGTCTACTTCGAGATCTCCGTCGTGGTCATCGCGCTGGTGCTGATGGGCCGGTGGATGGAGGCGCGCGCGATGCGCCGGGCCGGCGCGGCGATCCGGGCGCTGATGAGCCTGCAGCCGCCGACCGCGCGGGTGGTCCGCGGCGAAGACGAGGTGACCGTCCCGATCGCCGAGGTCGCGGTCGGCGACCTCGTGCGGGTGCGGCCGGGGGAGAAGGTGCCGGTCGACGGCGTGGTCGCCGAGGGCTCGTCGGCGGTGGACGAGAGCGTGGTGACCGGCGAGAGCATGCCGGTCGAGAAGGAGCCGGGCGACCGGTTGATCGGCGCCGCGCTCAACGGCACCGGCTCGCTGCTGATGCGGGCCACGGCGGTCGGCGCCGACACCACGCTGGCCCAGATCGTGCGGCTGGTCGAGCAGGCGCAGGGCGCGAAGGCGCCGATGCAGCGGCTGGTCGACCGCGTCTCGGCCTGGTTCGTGCCCGCGGTCATCGCCACGGCGGTGCTCACCTTCGCCGCCTGGGCGACCTTCGGCCCCGACGGCACGGGAGTGACGCTGGGCCTGGGCACCGCGATCGCCGTACTCATCATCGCCTGTCCCTGCGCTCTCGGCCTGGCCACCCCGACCGCCGTGATGGTCGGCACCGGCAAGGCCGCCGAGCTGGGCATCCTGCTCTCCGGCGGCGAGGCGCTCGAACAGGCGCGCCGGCTGACCACCGTGGTGCTGGACAAGACCGGCACGATCACCCGCGGCCGCCCGTCGGTCACCCGGGTCCGGCCCGTGGCCGGCGTCGGCGCGGACGACCTGATCGCGCTGGCCGCGGCGGCGGAGGTCGGTTCCGAGCATCCGCTGGGCGCCGCCATCGTGGCGTACGCGAAAGATCGTGGCCTGTCGCTTCGCCCGGCCCGCCAGTTTCGCGCCCGGCCCGGCCACGGCATCGAGGCCGCCGTCGGCGACCGGACCGTCCTGATCGGCAACGCCGCGCTGCTGGCCGCCCACGGCATCCCGACCGTCGCGCTCACCGGCGAGGCCGACCGGATGGCGGCCGGCGGGGCCACCCCGATGTATGTGGCGGTCGACGGCGCCCTGGCCGGCCTGATCGCCGTCGCGGACACCGTGAAGCCCGAGTCCCGCGAGGCGATCGACGGGCTGCGCGCCCTCGGCCTCGAGGTGTGGATGCTCACCGGCGACAACCGGCTCACCGCCGAGGCGATCGCCCGCGAGGTCGGCATCGAGCACGTCATTGCCGACGTCCGGCCGCAGGACAAGGCCGCACACATCGCCGGCCTGCAGCGCGACGGCGCGGTGGTGGCGATGGCCGGCGACGGCATCAACGACGCCCCGGCGCTGGCCCAGGCCGACCTCGGCGTCGCGATCGGCACCGGCACCGACGTGGCCATCGCGGCCGGCGACATCACCCTGGTCGGCGGCGACCTGCGCGGCATCGTCTCGGCCATCGCCCTGTCCCGCCGCACGGTCACCACCATCAAGCAGGGCCTGGCCTGGGCGTTCGGCTACAACCTGCTGCTCGTGCCGATCGCGGCCGGCCTGCTCTGGCCGTTCACCGGCACGCTGCTCGACCCCTCGCTGGCCGCCGCCGCGATGGCGATGAGCTCGGTCAGCGTCATCACCAACGCGGCCCGGCTCCGCCGTTTCGACGGCACCGCGCGCCGGCGGTTCGGCGATTACGCGTACCTGGCCGGGGTGGCCGTGCTCGCCCTCGCGGTGGGCGCCGGGCTGACCGCGCTGAGCCGCACCGACACCGCCCGCCGGGGCATGAACGGCGTGCTCGCCTGGGTGCAGGATTCCGGCATGCCGATGCGGCCCGCGATGAGCGTGATGATGGCGACCGACGCGGAGCCGCGAGATGTCGCCGACGCCGGCATCCGGGTGGGCGTCGAGGTTCCGAAGGGCGCGATGCCGGGTCGCCGCACGACGGCCCAGATCCGGATCGCCGACGCGGCCACCGGCCGGCCGATCGAGGACGTGGGACGCGGCCACGAGGCGTGGATGCACTTCATCGTGGTCCGCGACGACCTCGGCACGTTCCTGCACCTGCACCCGGAGCCGACCGGCGTGCCCGGCGTCTTCCGCACCGAGCTGACCTTCCCGACCGCCGGCCGGTACCTCGTCCACGCCGAGTTCCGCCGCCGCGGGCAGATGAGCGACCTGCTCGCCCGCAGCGAGGTCGTGGTCGACGGGCGCACCCCGCGATCCGGTCCGGAGCCGGGGCCGTCGCCGCGCACGCAGATCGTCGGCGGGATGCGGGTGACCCTGGACGGCGACGCCAAGCTCGGTGCCAGCACCTTCACCTACCGGTTCGCCGACGCCGACACGGGCAAGCCGGTCACCGGCCTGCGGCCGTACCTCGCGGCGGCCGGGCACGTCGTGGTGATGCCGCTCGACGGCTCGGGCTTCGCGCACGAGCACGCCGAGGCCGAGGACGACCGGGGCCGGCCGGTCTTCGCCCTGCCCTCCGCCCGGTTCGGCCCGGAGCTGACCGTCCACGCCGACCTGCCCCGGCCCGGCCTGTACCGGCTGTGGGGCCAGTTCCGCGACGCCGAGGGCGTGGTGCGCACGACCGCCTTCACGGTCGCCGTCCCCGACGCCGGCTGAACCGTCCGGCCGGTCACCAGGCCCACGCCTCGGGGGCCTGGCCGGCCGGCGGGAAGATCTCGTCGAGGGCGCCCAGCGCGTCGGCGGGCAGCGGCTCGGCGAGGGCGGCGAGCGGCAGGTCGGGCTGGCCGGGGTGTCTTCGTCACGCCGACCAGGTCGACCACCGTGTTCGCCATGCCCTCAAGCGTTCGGCAAACGGCGGTCCGGGAACACACGGCGGGCCACCGTCCTGGGGGTATGGCAGGCCATACCCCAAGATTTGACATCGTGCGCTGTTATTGACTCCTCTCACTCCAGTCCCGGATGGTGGTGCGGTGACGTCCTGGATGCGCCGACATGATCACAACATTTTCCTGAATGCGACGAATCTGCTGATTTGCGGAGCGCTCGCGGGTGTTGTCGTCGCGGCCGGAGTCTTCCCGGCCGCGGCCATGTCCGGGTTGGCCGCCAAGGCCGGCGGCGAGACCTTCGCCAGCCTGCCCGGCGAGCTCAAGGCCTTCAGCTCGCCGCAGATCAGCCGGATCTACGCGTCCGACAACAAGACGCAGATCTCGCAGTTCTACGACGAGTTCCGCAGCGACGTGCCGCTGCGGGACATCTCGCCGAACATGCGGAACGCGATGATCGCCGCCGAGGACCGCGAGTTCTACCACCACCGGGGCGTCGACCTGAAGGGCGTCGCGCGCGCCCTGGTGAACAACAACAACGGCAAGTCCAAGCAGGGCGCCTCGACGATCACCATGCAGTGGGTGCGGATGTCGCTGGCGTACTCGGCGACCAACCCGCAGGAGGTCATCGACGCGACCGTCGACAGCCCCAAGCGCAAGGTCACCGAGATGAAGTACGCGCTGCAGGTCGAGAAGGAGCTCAGCAAGGACCAGATCCTGGAGCGGTATCTCAACATCGCGCCGTTCGGGGCCCAGGCGTACGGGGTGTTCGCGGCCAGCCAGGTCTACTTCAACAAGAAGCCGAAGGACCTCACCATCGGGCAGGCCGCGATGCTGGCCGGCGTGGTGAAGGCCCCGACCTTCTACAACCCGGGCACCCCCGAGGGCTACAAGGAGATCCTCCAGCGCCGCAACAACTACGTCATCCCCGGCATGGTGGAGATGGGCGCGATCACCCAGGCCCAGGCCGACAAGGCGATCAAGGAGCCGATCCCGCGCCAGGTCCGGCCGGTGGCCAACGGCTGCGTCTCGGTGGCGAAGAACATGTGGGGCTTCTTCTGCGACTACTTCTACCGGTGGTGGATGAGCCGCGAGGAGTTCGGCGCGACGCCGTACGACCGGGAGCGCCGCCTCAAGAGCGGCGGTTACCGCATCACCACCACGATGGACGTCAAGGCGCAGGCCGACTCGCGCAAGAACATCAACGACCTGATCTCGGACAAAAGCCGGAACGCGATGCTGCTGGCCGGGGTCGAGCCCGGCAACGGCAAGGTGCGCCTGCTGCAGGCCAACCGGCGCTACAAGCTGGACAACAAGGCGCATCCGCAGAACCACATCTCGTCGGATCCGAAGAAGGCGAAGAGGGGCATCCGCGGTACCTACCCGAACACGACGAACCCGCTGCTCAGCGGGGGCGGCGACATCACCGGGTACCAGGCCGGCTCGACGATGAAGATGTTCACGATGGTGGCCGCGCTGGAAAAGGGCTATCCGCTCGCGTACACCATCAAAGCCGAAAAACAGTATAAGTCGGGCTATATCATCAGTAGTAGCAACGATGCCGCCTGCAAGGGCACGCATTTCTGGTGCCCGCAGAACTCCGGCGGCGGCGGCGAGGGCGTCTACAACATGTGGACCGGCTTCGGTAAGTCGATCAACACGTTCTTCGTGCCGCTCGAGGAACGGGTCGGCGCCGAGAACGTGGTGGACGTGGCCAAGCGCTTCGGCATCAAGTTCCGCGCGGCGAGCGACGCCGTGCTGGCCCAGCCGCGCAACGCGCGCCAGTGGGGCGCCTTCACCCTCGGCGTCTCCGCCACGACGCCGCTGGACATGGCGAACGCGTACGCCACGCTGGCCGGCGACGGCATGTACTGCGAGCCGACCCCGATCGAGCGGATCCAGACCAAGAGCGGCGAGAAGCTCGACGTCGGCAAGTCCCACTGCAGCCGCGCCACCAGCAAGGACGTCGCCCGGGCCGCGCTCGACGCGGCCCGCTGCCCGGTCGGCGACTCGGCGCAGCTGGGCCACTGCAACGGCACCACCGCCCGGGCCACCCGCGGCATCGTGGGCCACCCCGTATTCGGCAAGACCGGCACCACCGATCACGACAAGACCGCGGCCCTGATCGCCGGCACCACGTCGCTGGTCGTGGCGGGGTACATGGTCAACCCCGACTACCAGAACCATCCCGACCGGATGTCGCACCAGATCTCGAATCCGGCGGTCTGGAACACGCTGGCCGATTACATGAAGGGCAAACCGAAGGTCCAGTTCAAGAAACCGGAAAGCTCCAAGATCGCGTACGGCGATCAGCGCCGGATCCCCGACGTGGAATGCGATTCGCTCTCGAGCGCCCGCAGCCGGCTCGCGGACGCCGGTTTCTCGGTCTCGGTGGGCCACGACGTCGACTCGAAGTGCCCGGCGGGCACGGCGGCCGGCACCAACCCCAGCGGACGCACGATCAAGGGCGGCGTGGTCGTGATCGAGGTGAGCAACGGCAAGGGCGCCGAGAAGGAAAAGCCTGGCCTGCCCGGCTTCCCGGGGCTCCCGACCAAGCCGCCGGGGCGTAGATGATTATCTTCCCAGCCTGCTCACAGCTATAGGCAAAGGCATCCGGTGCGGTCACCCCGTACCCTGGAAAGGCAGCACATGACAGTGCTCAACCTCAGGGAGGCTGGACACAGTGAAATCTTCGAACCCGGTTCTGTCGCGGCTCGGCAAGGCTGCCGAGCAGCAGCGGACCGCCGGGTACGGATATGGCGAGCCGTACCCGACCACCCCGGGGTTCGCGGCCCCGCCGGTCGCGCGGGCGATGTCGATCGACGACGTGGTCGTCAAGACCGTGGTCCTGCTGGGCATCACGGCCGTCTCGGCGATCGCCGCATGGACCCTCGTGCCCGATTCGCTCACCGGCGCCGCCTGGATCGGCGCCGCGATCGTCGGATTGGTCCTGGGCTTCGTCATCGCGTTCTCGCGGATGGCCAACCCCGCGCTGGTCGTGACGTACGCGATCGTCGAGGGCGTCTTCGTCGGCATGGTCAGCAAGACGTTCGAGGCGTTCTACGACGGCATCGTCCTGCAGGCCGTGGTCGCGACCTTCGGCGTCTTCGCGCTGATGACGATCCTCTACACCAACCGCGTGATCCGCTCGTCCCCGCGGTTCCGCAAAATCATGATCGGCGCCATCGGCGGCCTCTTCATGGTCATGCTTCTCAACTTCGTGCTGTCGCTGTTCGGCGTGCACACCGGCCTGCGGGGCGGCGGCGCGCTCAGCATCGGCTTCAGCCTGGTCTGCATCGTGGTCGCGGCGCTGAGCTTCGTGCTCGACTTCGACCAGATCGAACAGGGCGTCCGCGCGGGCCTGCCGCAGCGTTACTCGTGGACCTGCGCGTTCGGCATCCTGGTCGGCCTGATCTGGCTGTACCTGGAGATCCTCCGGCTGCTCAGCTACTTGCAGGGCGGCAGCAGAGACTGACCCAGTCCGCCACAGCGCCAGGCGCCCGGATCGTCCTCCCACGGTCCGGGCGCCTCGCCGTCTCTCGGCTCTCCCGGGCTACGCTCGCCCCCGTGACCGATTTCGCCGCCGCGATCGACCGCCTGCTCAACCAGGTGCGCCACTGGCAGCAGCCCCGGTGGCGCTCGCACGCGCCGGCCACGCACGAGTTGGTCCAGCGCCTCGCCGACCTGGCCGCCGACGCCGAGGGTCGCCCGCGCCGGCCGGTCCCGCGCGAGCACGACATGGTCCTGCCCGACCAGATCCGCGTGATGGCCGACGACCTCCTCGCCGCCGACCCGCCGCCCTCGGTGATGGCCGAGGCCGCCGAGGCGGTCGCCGCTCTCCGCGCCGCTCTCCGCTGACGCCGGGACGAGCCCGCACGAGTTTGTCTCAGCCACTTGCGCCAAATGGTTGGCGATGGAAACCTGTCGGCATGACCACTGAACCTCTTCCGGCCGGCGGCGACGCGCGCCGGCTGCTCTCCGAGGCGCGCGGCCTCGCCCACCGGGTGCGCCGTGACCAGCGGGTCACCTGGGTCGCGTTGCTGGTGCTGGCCGGGGCGACCTATGTGGGGATCCCGATCGACTGGGCCGGCATGGAGGTGCACTGCTCGGCTCAGGGCGACAGTTCCGTGTGCCAGTTCGCGCGTACGGGCGCGCTGCTCTACTGGCCCCCGGCACTGCTATTGGCGTACGCCGCGATCGCCTTCTGCTACGTGCGGGTTGCCCGGTCGCGCGGCCTGGGCGCCCGGGTCCGGCCGTACGCGATCACCGGCATCGCCCTGACCGTTCTCTTCACCGTCGCCTGGGTGGCGGCCCGGCTGTACTTCCCGGACCACCCGGTCACGTTTCCGCAGTGGGCGCTGGTCTTCGACCGGCTGATCGCCCCCTGGGGCACGATCGGCGTCGCCCTGCTGGTCCTGGCCCGGCTCGAGCGCAACGTCGCCCTGCTGCTGTTCACCGTGGGCTATCTCGTCGTGGCCCTGGCGCCGATCGACTTCGGCTGGCACATGAACGCGTCCGTCCGGACGGTGTGGGTGCCTCAGCAGGTCATCAACGGCACGGTTCTGCTGCTCGGCGGGATCGGCTTCGCGCTCGCCCGCCGGCGGCAGCGGTGAGCAGCGAGACCGGGACCCCGGACCCGCAGGCCCATCCGGTCAACGGCATGGACGACATCGTGCACCAACGCGTACGCCTGGGCATCCTCACCATCGCCCACGAGGCCCGCCGCGTCGAGTTCGGCTACCTGCGCACCCAGCTCGACCTGACCGCCGGCAACCTCTCCAAGCACATGAGCGTCCTGGAGGGTGCCGGGCTGGTCGAGGTCGAGAAGGGCTACGAGGGTCGTCGCGGCCGCACCTGGATCACCCTCACCCCGGCCGGCCATGCCGCGCTGACCGCGGAGATCGAACGACTGAAGCAGCTCATCTCCCGCGTCGAGACCATTGACACCCCGGAGGACCGATGACCCGCGCCCTGACCCGCCGTGACATGAAAGCCGCCGAGCTCGGCCGCTCGTGGCAGGCCGAACCCGGCGGGAATCCGGGGGTTCGGATCAGCTGAGCCGCTCCACGACAAGGGCCATGCCCTGGCCGCCGCCGACGCACATCGTCTCGAGGCCGATCGTCTTGTCGTGCCAGTCCAGCGAGTTGAGCAGGGTGCCGGTGATGCGGGCGCCGGTCATGCCGAAGGGGTGGCCGACCGCGATGGCGCCGCCGTTCACGTTCAGCTTGTCGATCGGGATGCCCAGGTCCTGGTACGACGGGATCACCTGGGCCGCGAACGCCTCGTTGATCTCGACCAGGTCGACGTCGTCGATGGTCATGCCGGCCCGCTTGAGCGCCTGCTTCGACGCCTCGACCGGGCCGAGGCCCATGATCTCGGGGGAGAGCGCGGTGACGCCGGTCGACACGATCCGGGCCAGCGGGGTGATGCCCAGCTCGCGGGCCTTGGTGTCGCTCATGATGACCACCGCGGCGGCGCCGTCGTTGAGCGGGCAGCAGTTGCCGGCGGTGACCCGGCCGTCGGGGCGGAACACCGGCTTGAGCCCGGCCACGCCCTCGATGGTCACGCCGGGGCGGGGGCCGTCGTCCTTCGACACGACCGTGCCGTCGGGCAGCGTGACCGGGGTGATCTCCCGCTCCCAGAAGCCGTCGGCGATCGCCTTCTCGGCGAGGTTCTGGCTGCGCACGCCGAACTCGTCCATCTCCTCGCGGGAGATGCCCTTGAGCTGGGCGAGGTTTTCCGCCGTCTGTCCCATCGCGACGTAGATGTCCGGAACCGCGCCGTCTTCGCGCGGGTCGTGCCAGACCTTGCCGCCCGCGGCGAACTCGCGGGTGCGCGCCTGGGCGTCGGCGAAGAACGGGTTTTCCCAGCCGCCACCGACCAGCTTCTGCGCCTCCGAGGGCAGGCCGTCGGAGCTGCCCCGGGCGAAGCGGGAGACGGTCTCGACGCCGGCCGAGACGAAGATGTCGCCCTCGCCCGCCTTGATCGCGTGGAACGCCATCCGGGTGGTCTGCAGCGACGAGGAGCAGTAGCGCGTGATGGTGGCGCCGGGCAGGCCGTCGAGGCCGAGCTTGGTGGCGACCACGCGGGCCATGTTGAAGCCCTGCTCGCCGCCGGGCAGGCCGCAGCCGAGGTAGAGGTCCTCGATGAGGGCGCGGTCGAGCTGGGGCACCTTGTTCAGCACGGCGTCGACGATCGTGGCGGTGAGGTCGTCGGGACGCAGATCCTTGAGCGACCCCTTGACGGCCCGGCCGATCGGGGAGCGCGCGGTGGCGACGATGACAGCTTCCGGCATGTCCCCACGTTAACCGGTCAGTAACAACCTCTGCGAGTGCAGATTTATCACAGAGCGGGTGCAGATCCTGTCACAGCGGGGAGAGCGCTGCTTTGACCACGGCCGGATACAGCGCGTGCGCCCACACGCGGTAGCCATCGGCGGAGGGGTGGAAGCCGTCGTAGCAGAACGTCCCCGCGTCGGCCCGGAAGACAGCCCCGGTCTCCGCGGCCAGGTCGACCACCGCGCCGCCGGCCGCCTGCACCGCCTTGGCCTGCGCCTTCGCCATCCGCCGGCCCAGCAGGCCGGCCACCTGGCGCAGCGGCGGCGCTATCGCCCGCAGCGCGCCCAGATCGGGACAGGTGCCCACGACCACCCGCACCCCGGCCTCGCGCAGCCGGCGCACAGCCTGGCCGAGCAGCTCGGCCGCCTCGTCGGGGCTGCGCAGGCTGGTCGCGTCGTGCGCGCCGATCAGCACCACGGCCACGTCGGGCCGGTCGCCCAGCAGCGCCCGCGCGACCTGAGTGGCCAGGTCGGCCGCGCGCGAGCCGGCCACGCCCACGCTGGAGAGCAGCACGTGCCGCTCGCCGGTGTCGGCCGTGCCCTCGGCGAGCAGACGGGCGAGCTGGCCGCCGACCGTCTCGGAGAGCCACTCCACGCCCACGCCGATCGCGGCCGAGTCGCCGAGCAGCACCAGGCGCAGCGTCGGCGCCGAGACCTTGCCCATCGAGGTGCGCAGCGCGAGGCCCATCGTCGGTTTCGCGTAGCGCCGGGCCTTGGCGGCGAGCACCTCGCCGGCGAGCAGGGCGGCCCCGCCCACCGCTCCGGCGAGCAGACCGGTGGCGGCCGCCCTGCCGATCCGTGCGTTCAGCCCCGCCATCTCTCGCCTCCTCGCCACTCCCGCGGCCTAATGATCCGCTGGGGTCCACCCTACGGCCCCGCTCGCGGAGGGGCCCAGATTCTCCGCCCCGTCCGTACCCCCGGGCAACGATGGCAACACCGGGCCGCTCGCACCCCCGGGCGCCGGCCGCAATCGCGCGCCGCGGCGTCCGGGCGGCAATTCCGCACCGTCCGCACCGTCCGCACCGCCCTGGGCCGGCTGCAATTCCGCACCGTCCGCGCCGGCGGGCGTCGGCCCCGGTTCCAGGCCGTCCGCGCGGTCCGTGGCGCCGGGTGCCGGCTGCATGTCCGCGTCGTCGGCGGCGCCGGGGGACCGCGCGGCCCGGTGCCCGAACCACGTGCGCGGCTCGCCGAACCACGGGTGCCGGCGCAGCAGCACCCGCCGCCCACCGGCCTTGGCCGGGCTCACCTCGGTGCCCGCCGAACGGACCGCCTCCTGTGCCGCGACCTCCAGGTTGCTGACGCCGACCCCGGCCGCACGCTCGTCCTCGCCGAGCGAGGCCAGCAGCGTCGGCAGCACGACCGCGGCGGCCCGGGCATAGCCCTCGGCCGACGGATGGAAGTGGTCGGAGCTGAACATGCGTACCGGATCGGCCTCGAACATCGGGCCCAGCAGGTTGGCCAGCGAAACCGTGCGGCCGCCCGCCTCGACCACGGCGACGGTCTGCGCGGCGGCCAGGTCACGGCTCCACTTGCGGGCGAGCCAGCGCAGCGGCGGCTTGATCGGCTGGATGGCGCCGATGTCGGGACACGTGCCGACCACGACCTTGCAGCCGGCCGCGCGCAGCCGGCGCACCGCGTCGCCGAGGTAGCGCACCGCCTGGTCGCGGGCCGAGACGTGGGTGACGTCGTTGCCGCCGATCAGGATGACCGCGACGTCCGGCTCGTACTCGAGGGCGGCGTCCACCTGGTACGACAAGCCGGACGACATCGCGCCGACGACGGCCACCCGGTACAGCCGCACCGGGCGGCGCAGGCGGCGGGACACGCCGGTGGCCAGCAGTGCGCCGGGTGTCTCGCGGGGACGGTGCACGCCGTACCCGGCGGCGGAGGAGTCGCCGAGGATGACCATGGTCAGCGGCTTGCCGCCGAATTTCGGCCCGTAAAGGCCGTCGCCGCGCGGCGGGGGCGCCTCGGCCAGCGGGATGATCCGGCGGGCGTCGGCCGCCTGCCGCAGCAGCAGCCCGGCCGAGCCGGCGCTCACCACGGCCAGCGCGCCCGTCAACCCGCCGAGGACCTGGCCGGCGACCTTGATCCGGCGCCAGTCCTGTTCGTTGAGATCGATGCCGTTCACGGGTCCCCCTCCCAATCCGGCCTGGATTCCGAGGCTAACGCGTTCCGGCGAGGGGCAATCATGGGTAACACGCCCCGTGAGAGGCAATCATGGCGCGGCCGCGTCATGCTGGAGTGGCGGAGAGGGGAAATGATGGCGAAAACGCTGAGACGTACGGCGGCGTTCACCGCGCTGGCCAAGCAACTGGTGTCCGGAGCGCGCGGCGGCCCGTCGCTGAGCAAACGGCTCTCGGCCCTGCCCCGCATGCTGAAGGCGACCGCGAAGGGTCAGTACGACGGCGGCGTCCGGGTGGCCGTGATGGCGGCCGCCACGGCGTACGTGATCTCGCCGATCGACCTCATTCCCGAGGCGTTCCTGCTGGTCGCCGGGCTGGTCGACGACGCCGTGATGATCACCTGGCTGGCCGGCGCGGTGCTCGCCGAGACCGAGCGCTTCCTGGAGTGGGAGAAGCAGCGGGACCGTGTCGTCGTAATCTAAAGCGTGCGTTACTACGACAACGTCGTCGAGATCATCGGTGACACACCCTTGGTAAAGCTGAACAGCGTCACCGAGGGCATCGAAGCCACGGTGCTGGCCAAAGTCGAGTACTTCAATCCGGGCGGTTCGGTCAAGGACCGGATCGCCATGCGGATGGTGCTCGACGCCGAGAAGGCCGGGCTCCTCCGCCCGGGCGGCACCATAGTCGAGCCGACCAGCGGAAACACCGGTGTCGGCCTGGCCCTGGTCGCGCAGCAGCGCGGCTACAAATGCATCTTCGTCTGCCCCGACAAGGTCAGCGAGGACAAGCAGAACGTCCTGCGGGCGTACGGCGCCGAGGTCGTCGTATGTCCGACAGCGGTGGCCCCCGAGGACCCCCGTTCCTACTACAACGTCTCCGACCGGCTGGCCCGCGAGGTCCCCGGCGCGTGGAAGCCCGACCAGTACAGCAACCCGGCCAACCCGCGCTCCCACTACGAGGAGACCGGGCCGGAGATCTGGAAGCAGACCACCGGCCGGATCACCCACTTCGTGGCGGGCGTCGGCACCGGCGGCACGATCAGCGGCGTCGGGAGATACCTCAAGGAGCAGGGCCCGGTCCGGGTGATCGGCGCCGACCCCGAGGGCTCGGTCTACTCCGGCGGCAGCGGCCGTCCCTACCTGGTGGAGGGCGTCGGCGAGGACTTCTGGCCGGCCACCTACGACCGCGACATCTGCGACGAGGTCATCGAGGTCTCCGACTCCGACTCGTTCGAGATGACCCGCCGGCTGGCCCGCGAGGAGGGCCTGCTGGTCGGCGGCTCGTGCGGGATGGCCGTGGTGGCGGCGCTGGAGGTGGCCCGCAAGGCCGGCCCGGACGACGTCGTGGTGGTGCTGCTGCCCGACGGCGGCCGGGGCTACCTGTCCAAGATCTTCAACGACGACTGGATGGCCCGGTACGGCTTCCTGCACACCGAGTCGGGCGCCCCGACCGTGGCCGACGCCCTCGCCGGCAAGAGCGGCGGGATGCCGCCGCTGATCCACGTGCACCCGACCGAGACAGTGCGCGACGCGATCGACTACATGCGGGAGTACGGCGTGAGCCAGCTCCCGGTGCTCAAGGCCGAGCCGCCGGTGGTCACCGGCGAGGTGGCCGGCTCGATAGCGGAGAAGGCGCTGATGGACGCCCTCTTCACCGGCCAGGCCCACCTGTACGACACGATCGAGCGCCACATGGGCGACCCGCTCCCGTTGATCGGCGGCGGGCAGCCGGTGAGCGAGGCAGTGGCCCTGCTGGAGAAGGCGGACGCCGCCATGGTCCTGGTCGACGGCAAGCCGGCCGGCGTGCTGACGAGGCAGGACCTGCTGGCGCACCTGTTTTGATGGCTCTGTTGATGGCTCCGCTTCGCTCCGCAGGCGATCGCCCCTTCGGGGCTGATGAGGAGCCAGCCGGTTTGGTGGCGCCGCAAACCCCGCGGCGACACCAAACCGTCTGTCTCCTCATCAGCGGGGCGATCGCGGGTGTTGCCGGATACCGTGCTCGCCGGAAAGCGCGGTCAGTTGAGCTCGGCGGGAACGGCGACCACGTCGACCAGGGCGTTCTTGCGGAGCAGGGTGATCGGCAAGTTCTGGCCGATCGCCGGGCCCAGCATCAGCCGCTGCAGCGCTTGCACCGTCTGCAGCGGCTGGCCGCCGGCCGAGATCAACATGTCGCCCAGGTAGATCCCGGCGGTTCCGGCCGGGCTGCCGGGGACGACCTCGACGACCCGGAGCCCCAGCTTCTGGCCCAGGCGGGATGCCAGCTGCGGGGGCAGCGGGGCCGGGATGCCGGCCACGCCCAGCCACGCGCGGCGGACGCGGCCCGAGGCGGTCAGCTCGCCGATGATCGTGCGGGTGGTGCTGTTGACCGGCACCGCCAGACCGAGGCCGTAGCCGGCGACCGCCGTGTTGATGCCGACCACCGTGCCGGTGGAGTCGGCCAGCGCGCCGCCCGAGTTGCCCGGGTTGAGCGCCGCGTCGGTCTGGATGACGCTGTCGATGATGCGGACCCGGCGGCCGTCCCGGGCCGGTAGCGAGCGGCCGAGGCCGGAGACCACGCCGGCGGTGACCGAGCCGGCCAGGCCCATCGGGTTGCCGACCGCCACGACCAGCTGACCGATCTTGAGGCCGTCCGCGTCGCCGAGCGGCGCCGCCGGCGCGCCCGAGTTCTGCACCCGGACCACGGCCAGGTCGGAGAGGGGATCGGCGCCGACCACGTCGAACTTCGACTCGGTGCCGTCGGCGAACGCGGCCATGCCGCTGGTGGCGCCGGCGACGACGTGGGCGTTGGTGAGAAGGAAGCCGTCGTCGGTGAAGGTGACCGCCGAACCGGCGCCCGCCCCGCGACCGGTGCGCACCGAGAGCGCGGCGACCGAGGGGAGCAGGCTGGAGGCGACACCGGTCACGATGCGGCTGTAGGCGTCGAGCGCCTCAGGTTCGACACTCGTGTGTTCGGTATCCATGACCGCCTCAACAACACCGTGGCGTGGGTCGATGCCGTCCGGCCGTCCGCCCACGGCGAACAGGAACGGTGACGGTCCGCAATGGCAATCGCACAGAAAGTCCGGCGGGCCGGCGGCGCGGCGCGGTTGTATCGGACGTACCGGAGGTTGCAGCACGTCCCGACGGAGAGTGACGGATGGTCATCGCCGACCAAGCACCGCCCGACATCGTCGACCACATGCTCTGGCGCGACGCCCAGCAGATGCTCGGGCGGCACGCCGGGCCGGATCTCGACCGGAACTGTGTCTGGTGTGGATGGCGATGGCCGTGCGCGCCGCGCCGCCTGGCCGAGCGGGCCGACGCCGCCTCCCGGCGGCCCTGGCGGGAGGCGTGGACCGTACGGCACGACCTCAACAGCATCCGGGCCATGCCCGGCCTGCGAGCCGGCACGGAGGACCGGCACGGATACCCCGGCGCCCGCAATCGCGGATATTTCGATCTAACTCCATAAGGCCCCGACGTCGCCGACAGCTTGACCTCCCCCGGCAGGCCACGGCTCATCAGCCCGGCCGACGTCTCCCGGCGTGAAGCCGCAGCGCCCCGCCAGCGCCGCGGCACTCCGCCACAGGACCCGCCCTTGAACTGGTACAGGACCGGCACGCCTCCGCCGGTCCAGCGCCTCCGGCCAGGCGCGACCCCCGGTTTGGGCGGGGCGGTTGGCGGGAGCGCGTGACCATCGGTTCCCCCGCATCAACTCGGTCGCGCGCTCCCGCCCACCTATAGTGGGGCTGATTCACAGTGGAGGTGCTGCGATCGCATGTCCGTCCCACCCCCGATCGCGGGCTTCACCGGCCGCGAGCCCGAGCTGGCCGCCCTCGACGAGACCCCGCCCGGCGTCACGGTCATCTCCGGCCCGCCGGGCGTCGGCAAGAGCGCCCTGGCCGTCCACTGGGTCCGCCGCGCCGAGCCGGACACCCGCCGCTATGTCGATCTGCGCGGATTCGCGGCGTCCGCCCCGCGCGACCCGGCCGACGCGCTGCGCCTGCTGCTCGAGTCGCTCGGCGTTGAGCCCGGCCGGATGCCCGCCGACCTGGACGGCCGCCAGGCCCTCTACCGCGACCTCACCGAGCGGCAGCGCCTGCTCGTCCTCCTCGACAACGCCCGCGACGAGGAACAGGTGTTGCCGCTGCTGCCGGCCGGCGACGCCACCCGCACGGTGATCACCAGTCGCCGCCGGCTCACCGGGCTGATCGCCGCGGTCGGCGCCCGCCCGATCGACCTCGGCCCGCTGTCCGAGCCCGCGGCGATCGCGCTGTTCCACCAGCGCCTGGGCGCCGCCACCGAGGAGGGCGCGGCCGACATCGTACGAGCGTGCGGCGGCGTCCCGCTCGCCGTAACGCTCGCCGCCGCCCGGATCCGCACCGCCGACCACCCGCCGGCCGCCCTCGCGGCCCTCACCGCCGAGCTGCGCCGCCCGGCCGGCCGGCTCGAGGCCCTCGACGACCTGCGGGCCGTGTTCTCCTGGTCGGGCGCCGGCCTGAGCCCCGGCGCGGCTCGGCTGTTCCGGCTGCTCGGCCTGGTCAACGGCCCCGACATCGCGCTCGCCGCCGCCTCCGCGCTGGCCGCGGTCCCACCGGTCGCGGGCAAGCGGCTGCTTCGCGAGCTCACCGAGTCGGCCCTGGTCACCGAGCCCGCGCCGGGCCGGTACGCGATGACCGACCTGATCCGCGCCTACGCCGCCGAGCTCGCCCGGGACACCGACCCGCCGGCCGAGCGTCGCGCCGCCCTGACTCGGCTCATGGACCACTACACGCACACCGCCTACCAGGCCGACCTCGTGCTCAACCCGACCCGCGCGCCGATCCCGATGACGCTGAGCGCCCCCGCCGACGACTCCCGGCCGAGCCCGCTGGTCGACATGAAGGCCGCGCTCGGCTGGCTCACCGGCGAGCGGGAGACACTGCTCGCCGCCGTCCGGCAGGCCCGCGACGAGGGCCTCGACACCCAGGCCTGGCAGCTGAGCTGGGCGCTCGACTCGTTCCTGCACGAGGAGCGCCGCTGGGACGACGAGGGCGCGGCCTGGGCGGTCGCCCTCGACGCGGCCGCCACGCTCGCCGACGGGCCCGCGCTGGCGTACGCGTACTCGTTCCTGGCCGTCGCCGACGGCCGCCGGCAACGGTTCGGCGCGGCGCAAGCCCACATGGCCCGGGCCCTCGCCCTGGTCGAGGCCGACGGCGACCGGGCCGGCACCGCCGAATGCCGGTTCATCCTCTCCTACCTGTGGTGGCTGCAGGGCGACCAGGAGCGAGCCCTGGCCGAGGCCCGCGCGGCGCTGGACATCTTCCGCACCCTCGCCGACCCGGTCTGGGCGGGCAAGGCGGCCCTGGCGGTGGGGTGGTATCACGCGCAGCGCGGCGAGCCGCGGATCGCGCTGCCGTACTTCACCGAGGCGCTCGCCCGGCAGCAGCGCTGCGGCGACTGGGAGAACGAGTCGATCACCCGGGACAGCCTGGGCCTGCTCCACCTGGCCACCGCTTCGCCCGACGAGGCCGCCCGGCACTTCGAGGAGGGATTGCGGCTGTCCCGGCGCACCGGCAATCCCGCGGTCGAGGCGCAGATCATCGCGCATCTCGGCGACCTCTACGAGAGCCTCGGCGACGTGGCGACCGCGGCCGAGCGCCGGCGCGAGGCGTACGCCATCCTCGTGGACCTCGGCCACCCACAAGCCGCGGCGTTGCGCGGCAAGCTCGCGCCCGTCAGTGCCTCGGCCGTGCCCGGCATCCGCGGGCATCGGCTGCGGCGCGGCATGTCCCAGGAGGACCTCGCCGAGCGCACCGGCCTGAGCGTGCGCACCATTCGCTACCTCGAATCGGGCCGTGCCGGACGCCCGCGGCCCGAGACCACGCGGCTGCTCGCCGACGCGTTCGAGCTGGAGGGCGAGGAGAGGGAACGCTTCCACTCATTGATTGCCGGTTGATTTGCCGGTGGCTTTCCTGTGCCGCGTTCCGCCGCCGGGCGACGATGAAGCCCTGGAACACACACGGGGGAGCGCCCGGGCGGCCGATCTCGGCTCGGCCGCCTGGGGCTGCTCCCTACCGGCCGCGGCGGTAGCGCACCTGCGGCACCGGTTGCCCGCTGATCGCCTCGACGCGCGTCTCGCCGTCGGCCTTCCACCCGCCACGCTCGTAGAAGCGGCGGGCGCGCTCGTTGGCCTCCAGCACCCAGAGCACCGCCGGGTCGCCGATCTCGCCGAGCTGCTCCAGGGCGTTCGCCATGAGCAGCCGCCCGACCCCGGTGCCGACCAGAACCGGGTCGACGTGGATGGCGTAGAGCTCGGCGGCCCCCTCGACCTCGCTCGGCCCGACGTAGGTGAAGCCGACGATCCGGTCGAAGTCCTCGGCGACGGTGAGGCGATGGGTGTCGCGCTCCCACTTCCAGCGCTCGGCCCACCAGGCCGCGAGGGCCGCGGCCGGCGGTTCGGCGAGCGTCTCGGCCGGAAGGATGTGCGCGTAGGCGGCGGCCCGCGATCGAAAATGCAGCGCGCCCACCGACAAAAGATCAACATCATTTCCGGTACGCAGCGACGCCGTCATCGCCCGACCGTACCGTTGGCGCCCGGCCCGGGAAGCGGCCCCCGGGCCGGGTTCGCCGGGATCAGGCGAGCTCGTAGGTCAGCACGGTCAGGCTGTCGCCCAGGGTTCTGCTGGTGCGCAGGCGCAAGGAGCGGGCGGTGCCCTCGGGGAACAGGCGGGTGCCCGCGCCGGCGAGCGCCGGGAAGACGATCAGCCGTAGCTCGTCGACCAGGTCCCGCTCCAGCAGGGCGTGCGCCAGCTGGGCGCTGCCGTTGACGACGATGTCGCCGTCCAGGTCGCGCTTGAGCCCGCCGACGGCTTCGGCCGGCACCGGGGTCGAGTTGGCCCATTTCAGGTCGTCGAGCGTGGCGGTCACGACGTACTTGGGCATGCTGTTCAGGCGGTCCGCCCAGGCCCCGGTGCGGGACTGCCAGCGGGGCGCGAAGTATTCGTAGCTGCGGCGGCCGATCAGCAGGGCCACGGCGTCCATCGCCTCGGCGCTCTCCTGCCCGGCCCACGCCTCGCGGTCGCCGGGAGTGATCCGATTGAACCAGCCGCCGCCGGGCAGGCCCTCCTCGCCGGTAGGGTCCTGCACGACGCCGTCCAATGTGATGTTCTGGCTGATGACGATCCTGGCCATGACGGTTCTCCTCTCGAGGTGCTTGTCGGCAGTACTGACACCGCGGCCGACCCGAACGGGGCGCGGCGGGTGTCAGTACCGGGGACAGAAAGGAGAAGCCCATGGACGGGGACGCCTTCCGGGAGCTGACCGAGCCGTACCGCGGGGAGCTGCGGGTGCACTGCTACCGGATGCTGGGCAACCTGCACGACGCCGAGGACGTGCTGCAGGAGACGCTGCTCGCGGCCTGGCAGGGGATCGCCGGGTTCGAGGGCCGCGCCTCGATCCGCACCTGGCTGTACCGGATAGCCACCAACCGGTGTCTCAACAAGCGCCGGTCGAGACGCGCCAAGGAGTGGGACATCCCGGGCGTCGAGGTGCCGGAGCCGACGCGGCTCGGCGAGGTGCCCTGGCTCGAGCCGTTCCCGGACGCGTTGCTGCCGGAGGAGAACTACGAGCGGCAGGAGTCGATCTCGCTGGCCTTCGTGACCGCGCTGCAGACGCTGCCGCCGCGACAGGTTGCCGTGCTGATCCTGCGCGATGTGCTGGGTTTTCCCGCCGACGAGGTGGCCGGGATGCTCGACACCACGGTCGACTCGGTCAAGAGCGCACTCAAACGGGCCCGCGCCGGGCTGCCGCGGCCGCCTCGCCCCGCCGCGGCCGAGGAGGAGAAGGCCACGGTCGCGCGATTCGTCCGGGCGTGGGAAGCGGCCGACATCGACGGGCTGGTCGAGCTGCTGACCGACGACGTCTTCATCGCGATGCCGCCGATGCCGTACGAGTACGTCGGGCGCGAGGCCGTCGCCGGATTCTGTGCCGCGATCTTCCGGGCCGGCCGCCGGTTCAGCCTCCTGCCGACGCGCGCCAACGGACAGCCCGCCTTTGTCGCGTATCTGCGGACGGGCGAGGTGGTCGGCCTCTATGTCCTCACCCTGGACGGGGGCAAGATCAGCGCCATGACCCGTTTCGAGCGCGACGATGAGTTCGACGCCGGCCGGCGGTCTGTCCCGGCATGAGCGAACCGAGAGAAACCAGGCCGCACGGCGCTACCCGGTGGCGGTTCTAGCCGGGAACGGGATCCGCATCAGGTCCTCGGCCAGGACGATCTCGCCGTCGAACTCGAGGCGGGCCTCCCGCAGGTAGCGGGAGGCGTCCTGGTAGCGCTGGGAGAAATGGGTCAGGACCAGCACACGTACGCGTGACTCGCGCGCCACCGCGGCGGCCTGACGGGCGGTCAGATGCCCCACCATCCGGGCCATCCCGGCGTCCTCGTCGAGGAAGGTCGACTCGATGACCAGCAGGTCGACGCCCTCGGCCAGCGCGTAGACGTTGTCGCACAGGCCGGTGTCCATGACGAAGGCGAAGCTCTGCCCGGGGCGGGCGGTGCTGACCTGATCGAGCGTGACGTCGCCGAGGCGGCCGGCCCGCTGCAGCTCGCCGACCGCGGGGCCGCTGATGCCGTGGGCGGCCAGCAGGCCGGGCACCATGCGGCGGCCGTCCGGCTCGGTCAGCCGGTAGCCGTACGTCGGAAGGGAGTGCCACAACGGCAGCGCGGTGATCCGCCCGGCTGTGAAGCTCGCGCCGCTCACCGGGGCCGCGACGATCTCGGCGTTGTCCCAGTAGCTCGTGGCGTGTCGCAGGCGGTCGTAATACTCCTGGCCCTGGGCGGGATAGTGCACGGTGACCGGGTGCGGGACCTTGTCGAGGGAGATCCGCTGCAGGACGCCGGGCAGGCCGAGGCTGTGGTCGCCGTGGAAGTGCGTGATGCAGATCCGGGTGATCGGGCTGACCGCGAGGCCGGCCAGCAGCATCTGGCGCTGGGTGCCTTCGCCCGGGTCGAAGAGGATCACCTCGTCGTCGAAGCGCAGCAGGTATCCGTTGTGGTTGCGGTGACGCGTGGGCACCTGGCTGGCGGTGCCGAGCACGGCCAGCTCGCGCATCACGACTCCCCGGATATGAAGCGACCCCCGGGAACTTCCACGCGCGAAGGCGCGTGGTCCGGTCGGACAAGGCCGGATCCCCGGGGGTCGGGTGGCTGCCTGATATTCGCCGGACCGCTGCCACACGGTCTCGACATAGGCACTTCAAACAGAACGAAGCTGTCGAGGACAGCGGCTAGCGGACAGCCACCTCACGAGTCCCGTTGGTATACAACTTCGGACCACCTCCCTTCACGTGTACGGCCACGTTATCGAGGGACCCGACCACGCGCCAACGTTTTTAAATCACTAGAGGCGCGGGAATACGCGGGGCGACATTTCCGTGCTCTCCACCACCAGCGAGGCGGGGCCGACGATCAGCGGGTCGGGGCGGCCGACCAGTTCCTCGTCCTTGTTCGCGTAATCGAAGCGGTTCAGCACGTGCCGGATCGCCTCGAGCCGGGCTCGTTTCTTGTCGTTGCTCTTCACCACCGTCCAGGGCGCGTCCGCGGTGTCGGTGTAGAAGAACATCGCCTCCTTGGCCTCGGTGTAGTCGCCCCACTTGTCGAGCGAGGCCAGGTCCATCGGCGAGAGCTTCCATTGGCGTACGGGATCGACCTGGCGGATCGCGAAGCGGGTGCGCTGCTCGCCCTGGGTGACCGAGAACCAGAACTTGACCAGGTTGATGCCGGAGCGCACCAGCATCCGCTCGAGCTCCGGCGTCTGCCGCATGAACTCCAGGTATTCCGCGCGGGTGCAGAAGCCCATGACCCGCTCGACGCCGGCCCGGTTGTACCAGGAGCGGTCGAACAGCACGATCTCGCCGGCGGCCGGCAGGTGCGCGATGTAGCGCTGGTAGTACCACTGCTTGCTCTCGCGCTCGCTCGGCTTCTCGAGCGCCACGACCGAGGCGCCGCGCGGGTTCAGGTGCTCCATGAAGCGCTTGATCGTGCCGCCCTTGCCGGCCGCGTCCCGTCCCTCGAAGAGGACCACCAGCCGCTCGCCCGTCTCCTTGCACCAGTTCTGCAGCTTGAGCAGCTCGATCTGGAGCAGCCGCTTGTGCCGGTCGTACTCGTGGCGGGGCATCCGCTCGTCGTACGGGTAGTCCTCGCGCCACGTGTCGACCGGGCTGCCGTCCGCGTTGAGCAGCACCGGGTCGTCGTCGTCATCGTCCGCGACCCGGTAGCCGCCGAGGTTCTTGACCGGCCCGTCGTAGGGCTGCGTGACCTGGTCGTCCGGGTACTCCTCCGCCGCCTGCATACCGCGCTTCTTACCCCGAACCGGCGAACCTCAGCCGAGCCGGCGACGAAGCTTCTTCTTTCGCGAGGCTTCCAGCACCACCGGCAGCTGGGCGTAGGTCTCCCGGCCCACCTGCTCCTGACGCCCCCAGAGCACGCCGAACCAGAAGCTGTCCGGCCCGAGCTCGCGCAACAGCTCGCGGGCGACCACCGAGTCCTGGTGCGCGCCGAGCACATCCTGCAGGTCGGTCAGGGCGTTGACCAGGCGTTTGCCGTCCTTGCCCGCGGCCGGCGCGAAAACCTCAACGGCATAACGAGCTTTCTTGTACGCCTTGCGGGCCTCGTGCAGTTCCGCGTCCGACCCGTCGGTGAGCGCGGTGTCGAGCAGCCGGTCGGCCTTGCGCAGTCGCTTGCGGGCGCGGCCGAGCGGGTCCTTCTCGCCGCTGCCGGTCAGCGCGGCCAGGCTGTCGACCTGGTCGAGCAGGGCCAGGTAGCGCTCGCTCTCCAGGGCCTCGGCCAGCGCGGCCTGGCCGTCGCGGACCTGGCGGTCGAGGTGCTCCCGGATGCGGGCGGCGGCCTCGGCGAAGTCGGGGCCGGACCGTTCCACCCCGGCGAGCAGCTTGCCCTTCTGCACCTGGCCGTCGCGCACCTGCCCGAGCAGGTCGGCGAGCCATTTCAGCTCGGGGCCGACCGCCTCGAAGCCGGGGAACGAGCGCTTGAACGTCTTGAGGCTGCTGCGCAGGCGCCGGGTGGCGACCCGCATCTTGTGAATGGACTCGGGGTCGGCCTGCCGCGCGCCCGGGTCGTATGCGGCGAGGGCGTCGCGCTGCTCCCGGGCGTACGCGAAGACCGGGTTTTTGGTTTTCTCGGTCTTGGGCGTTTCCGGCCGGAGGCGATCGCCGAGCGCACGGCTGACCTTCGAGGGGCCGGCCGCGGGCGTGGCGCCCGCGTCGACCAGCCGGCGCTCGACCGCCTCCAGCACGGCGGGATCGCCGCCGACCAACTCGACCTCGACCTCCTGCCAGCGCTGCTCGGCGCCGTCGGCCTCGGCCCGCACGCTGTCCTGCGCGATCAGCGCGAGCGTGCGGCCCTCGCCGTCGACCAGCGGCGTCTCGACCCGGCGGGTGCGCAGGCGGGCGATCGGCCGCAGCCGCTCACGGCGGATGAGCGCGCGGACCTGGCCGCGGAGCTCGGCCGGAACGGTGTCCTGGTCGTCGCCGTCGAGGGGGAGCCGGTGCTCGGTGCGGCTGCCGCCGCTGCCAGGGGTCTTGAGATGCCAGCCCGCGTCGTCGCCGCCGGTCCGCCGCCGCAGGGTCCGGCGGTTTCGCATCAGGGTCAGCTCATCGGTGTCGAAGTACGTGGCGTCGAGATCGTGCGTCTTGGCGGCGGCCGTCCGGGCGATGCCGTCCAGCGAAGGCAGTACGAAGTTCTCGGGGACGTCGTATTTACGCTCGGTCTCGCTGGCGATCTCCATCAGTTCATGGTGCCGGACCTGTGGTCACGGACACAGACCAAACGATTGGCAGCTTCTGCACAGGTTCGTCTCAGCTGTTCCTGGCACCGTTGGTCGCCGGCCCCCGTTGTGCTCTTGGAGGTAGCTCATGGAGAAGCCCGAGACGCGGAAGGTCTCGCTCGCCGGGCTCGGCCTGATCGGCGCCGGTGCCGTCCTGGGTATCGCGCTCGCGACCCCGGCGTCCGCCGCGACGCCGGACAACCCGCGCCCGCCGCGGCCGCCGGCGTCCCCGGTCGTGGAGTCACCCGGCGCCGAGCAGGATTAGCGCATTCAGCGGTAACTTTCCCGGCTGCGCAGATACAGCGCCCGCGAGTAGCTCGCCGTGGCGGCGCCGTAGTACATCGTCGCGAGGCCGACGTGGAAGCTGTTGTCGGTCAGCGCGTTCTTCGAGTTGGCCGACGCCGCCCACCGGATCTCGGCGTCGGAGGCGCTGATCCCCTTGCGCTCGCAGCGCAGCCGGTTCATCTCCTTGCCCGTCTTCCAGGTCTCGAGCGCGGCCTCGGCCTGCCGCATCATCGTGCGCGCCTGCTCGCTGAGGGATTCGGCGAGAGCCCAGGCGGCTCGCTCCTCCTCGCTGTTGAAGGTTGGCATGGTCGCACCTCCCGGGGTGGTAGCTCATCGATTCCCAGTGTGCGCAGCATGTCAGGATATGTCGATCTTTTTCCACCCGGCGTGTGACCCGGGGCGGCCGCGGTTTCGTCGAGTTCAACGCGAACTACAGCCACCCGTCGAGCCAGTTCCACCCGCGCATCGAGTTCGTCAAGGAGCTCGCGGCCTCGGCCACGCCGGAGCAGTTCGCCGCCCGCTTCGACAACAACCCCTACGACAAGATCGACGTCCTCGCCCTGGGCGACAAGGACCCCGACAACCTGGTGTTCCGATTCGGCGACGACGACTTCCCGTTCGGCTCCAGGGTCGTCGAGATCGTCATCCCGAAAAAAGCTGGTCCAGCCGAGGTACTTCTACATCAGACAGGTCGGCGCGGATCTGGTCGCGGTGCGCCGCCCGGGCACCCCTCTGATACACAGAAGCCCGGCTGCGCCGTTCGTTGTTGCCCGCCGGAGTCACTTATTCCGGTCGTAGCTCGACCCGCCAAGCGGCGAAGCGCTCGCGGAGCCGCTCAATGGCGGGAGCGTCGACGCCATACGCTGCGAACGCGGCATCGCTGATCTGGTCCATTGCCCCGAGCACGTCCGCGAACATGGCGCGATCGAATCCGGGATCGGCGGCTTCGGCCAGCCGGAGCAGCTGGTCGCCCGAGTAGCGACCGCTGGCGAGAACGGCGTCGATGTCGAGGAAATAGCGCTCCTCCCACGCCCGGCGGAGATCGGGCGGCAGCCAGAGCGCGCGCCACAGTCGGGCGAGGGTTTCCCGATCAAGAAAGTCGTGCAGATCGGCCGGCTTGGTGGCCTCGATCAGGACCGTGCGGTAGAGGTCGACCATCCGGCCGGGAGCGTCGAGGTCGTAGTCGGCCGCGCCCGACCAGTCGAGGTGACGCGGCAAGGTGACGACGCCCGTGATCGGCCCGTTGAGCAGCGCCAGATCGTCCGCCACGACGAATGGCTTGGCATACCGACGCACGACAGGTCACCTCCCATCTCATCGTCTCACGCCGAGGGGCAGGTCATGCCGTTCGGGCCGTGGTTGCAGTAGCCGTACGGGTTCTTCGCGTCGGACAGGTACTGCTGGTGGTAGTCCTCGGCGTAGTAGAACGTCGTCAGCGGCTTGAGCTCGGTGGTGATCCGGCCGTGGCCGGCCGCCGTGACCACCGGCTGGAACAGCTCCTCGGACTTGCGCGCCGTCTCCAACTGCTCGTCCGTGGTCGTGTAGATCGCCGAACGGTACTGCGTGCCGACGTCGTTGCCCTGGCGCATGCCCTGGGTCGGGTCGTGGTTCTCCCAGAAGGCCTTCAGCAGGTCCTCGTAGCTGATCTTGCTGGGGTCGTACACGACCTGGACCACCTCGGCGTGCCCGGTCGAGCCGGAGCAGGCCTCCTCGTAGGTGGGGTTGCTGGTGAACCCGCCGGCGTAGCCGGCCGCGGTCGAGTACACGCCGGGGAGGCGCCAGAAGATGCGCTCCGCGCCCCAGAAGCAGCCCATTCCGAAGACCGCGACCTCGAGGCCCTCGGGCCACGGGCCCCTCATCGGGGTGCCGAGAACGACGTGCTTGTCGGCCACCGGCATCTGCCGGGGGCGGCCCGGCAGGGCCTGGTCGGGGGTGGGCAGCTCGAGCTTCTTGTACCGCAGGAACACGGTCACTCCCTTCATCCGCCAGATGTAACGCCGGCAGTTAGGCAACCCTTACCCGAGCTCGGAAGCGATTTTCGCGGCGTAGTCGGCGGCCTCCTCGTCGCTCGCGTATTTCGTGCGCGGCCAGAAGAAGCCGCGCAGCCCGTCCCCTTTTGTCCGCGGCACGACGTGGGTGTGCAGATGCGCGACCGACTGCGACACCACGTTGTTTATCGCGACAAACGTGCCCTGGGCGCCGAGCGCCGGAGGCACGGCCGCGGTCACCCGCTGCACAAGCCCGAAATACTCGGCCAAATCGGAAGAGGGAAGCTCGGGCAGCGTCACCACGTGCTGCCGGGGAACGACCAGCACATGGCCCTTGAACACCGGCCGGATGTCGAGGAAGCCCACGCCGGAAGGCACGTCGATGACCTTGAAAGCGGGAACGGTGCCCGCCACGATCGCACAGAACAAGCAGTCCGCCACATCGCGAGACTAGCCTTGCGGAACATGACGGCTAACAGCTACGGCTTCGACACCCTCGCCATCCACGCCGGTCAAGAGCCGGATCCGCGGACGGGCGCGGTGGTGCCTCCGATCTATCAGACGAGCACCTACGCCCAGGATGCCGTCGGCGCGCCCCGGCTGGGCTATGAATACAGCCGCTCCAGCAACCCGACCCGCGACGCGCTGCAGGAGTGCCTGGCCGCGATCGAGGGCGGGCGCCGCGGGCTGGCCTTCGCCAGCGGCCTGGCGGCCGAGGACACCCTGCTGCGGGCGGTGTGCCGTCCGGGTGATCACGTGGTCATTCCCGGTGACGCGTACGGCGGGACGTACCGGCTCTTCGCGAAGGTGGCCGAGAACTGGGGCCTGGACTGGACCGCCGTCCCGCTCGACGACCTCGACCAGGTGCGGGCCGCGTTCCGCCCCGGACACACGCGGCTGATCTGGGCCGAGACCCCGACCAACCCGCTGCTCAACGTCGCCGACATCGCGGCGCTGGCCGCCCTCGCCCACGAGTACGACGCGATGCTGGTCGTCGACAACACGTTCGCGTCGCCGTACCTTCAGCAGCCGATCGGCCTGGGCGCCGACGTGGTCGTGCACTCGACCACCAAGTACCTGGGTGGACACTCCGACGTGGTCGGCGGCGCGCTGATCACGGCGACCGACGATCTGGGCGAGATGCTGGCGTTCCACCAGAACGCCATGGGCGGCGTCAACGGGCCGTTCGACGCGTGGCTGACGCTGCGGGGGATCAAGACCCTCGGCGTACGCATGGATCGTCATTGCGACAACGCCGAGCGCATCGTGGGTTATCTGGGTGAGCACGTCGCCGTCGAAAGCGTGCTCTACCCGGGCCTGGAGTCGCACCCGGGGCACGAGACCGCGGCCAAACAGATGCGGCGCTTCGGCGGGATGGTGTCGTTCCGGGCGGCCGGCGGACCCGAGGCGGCGATCCAGATCTGCAACCGGACGAAACTGTTCGTGCTGGCCGAGTCGCTCGGCGGAGTCGAATCGCTGATCGAGCACCCGGGACAGATGACACACCTGTCGGCTGCGGGCTCGCCGCTTGAAGTCCCCGCGGATCTCGTGCGACTGTCTGTCGGCATCGAAAGCGTTGACGATCTGCTCGCCGACCTCGAGCAGGCGCTCGGCTGACACTTGATCATACGGAGTTGGGGATGTCGGACGGTTCGAGCTGGGTGGGCGCCACCGCGAAGCAGATCTCCCGGGCGGTACGGCGCGGTGACGTGTCCGCCACCCAGGTCGTCGCCGACACGATCGAGCAGATCTCCATCTCCGACCCGTCGCTGGACGCGTTCCGGGTGATCCGGGCCGGCGAGGCGCTCTCCGAGGCGGAGAAGGTCGACGACCAGGAGGACCTGGCCAACCTTCCGCTGGCCGGGGTGCCGGTCGCGGTGAAGGAGAACACGGCGGTGGCCGGGCTGCCCACCTGGGGCGGCTCGGCCGCGGCCCGCCAGCCGGTCGCCGAGCGCGACCACGAGGTGGTCCGGCGGCTGCGCGGCGCGGGCGCTGTCGTCGTCGGCGTGACCCGCATGCCCGAGATGGGCCTGTGGGCGGTCACCGACGACGAGGACGCCCCGACCCGTAACCCCTGGGACCGCGACCGCACCCCCGGCGGCTCGTCCGGTGGCTCGGCGGCGGCGGTCGCGGCCGGGCTGGTGCCGATCGCCCAGGGCAACGACGGGCTGGGCTCGATCCGCATCCCGGCGGCCTGCTGCGGGCTGGTCGGGCTCAAGCCGGGTCGCGGGGTGATCCCGGCCGAGCTCGGCATCGACGACTGGTTCGGCCTGGTCGAGAACGGGGTGCTCACCACCACCGTGGCCGACGCCGCGCTCGGCTTCTCGGTGCTCGCCGGCCGCGACCCGGTCAGGCTGGTCGAGCCGGACAAGCTGCGGATCGGCGTCTCGACCCGGTCGCCGGTGGTCGGCATCCGGCCCGATGAGCCGAACCTCGGCGCGGTGGCCACGGCCGCGACCTTCCTGACCAAGGCCGGGCACGACACGGTGATCGCCGAGCCGCGTTACCCGAACGCGCTGGGCCTGCGCGTGCTCGCCACCTGGTTCGCGTCCGCGTACCGCGAGTCGCAGCACCTCGACGTCCGCAAGCTCCAGCCGCGCACCCGCCGGCACGTCCGGCTCGGCAAGTGGGCGTGGCGCGTCGGCCTGGTGAAGCAGGCGCATCGGGACGCCTGGCGCGAACAGTCGATCAAATTCTTCGCCGACCGCGAGATCGACGTCCTGCTGACGCCGGCGCTGGCGGCCGCGCCGCCGCCGGCCGACAGCTATTCCGCCCGGTCGTGGCGGCACAACATGTCGGTGAGCATGAGGTACGCGCCGTACGCCGCGCCCTGGAACGTGGCCGGCCTCCCGGCGATCGTGGTGCCGGTCGGCACCCGCCCGGACGGGCTGCCGCTGGGCGTGCAGATCGTCGGCCCGCCCGACTCCGAGCTGCTGCTTCTCTCGATCGCCGGGCAGCTCGAGGTGGCCAACCCCTGGCAGCGTCACGCCTTCGGGTGATCAAGTGGCACGATGCATCCATGCGCGATCCGCTTGACCTGCTGTCCCTGTCCGACATCGAGGCGGCGCGCGAGCTGCTCACCGGGGTCGTCGAGGCGACGCCGCTGATCCACTCGCGCCCGCTGTCGGAGATCACCGGGGTGCCGTCCTGGCTCAAGTGTGAGAACCAGCAGCGTGCGGGCTCATACAAGGTGCGGGGGGCGTACACGAGAATCGCCCGGCTCTCCGACGCCGAGCGCAAGCGGGGCGTCGTGGCCGCCAGCGCCGGAAATCACGCCCAGGGCGTCGCCCTGGCCGCGCGGCTGCTGGGCGCCTCCGCCACCGTCTTCATGCCGGAGGGCGCGCCGCTGCCGAAGGTCACGGCCACCCGTGGTTACGGCGCGGCCATCGAGTACGCGGGGACCAGCGTCGACGACGCTCTGGATGCCGCCCGGCGCTTCGCGGACGAGACCGGCGCGATCTTCATCCACCCCTTCGACCACCCCGACATCATCGCCGGGCAGGGCACGGTCGGCCTGGAGATCCTCGAGCAGCTGCCGGAGGCGGCCACGATCGTCACCGCGGTCGGCGGCGGCGGCCTCGTCTCGGGTCTCTCGGTGGCGGTCAAGGCGCTGCGGCCCGACGTCCGGATCGTCGGCGTGCAGGCGGCGGGCGCGGCGGCGTACCCGCCCTCGCTGGCCGCCGGATCGCCGCAGAAGCTCGAGCGCGGCCTGACCATCGCGGACGGCATCGCCGTCCTGCGGCCCGGGGATCTGACGTTCGCGCACGTCAGCAAGCTGGTCGACGAGGTCGTCACGGTGACCGACGACGACCTGTCGGCGGCGCTGCTGATGCTGGTCGAGCGGCACAAGATGGTGGTGGAGCCGGCCGGCGCGGCGGGCGTGGCGGCGCTGATGACCGGCGCGGTCGTGCCGGCGGACGGCCCGGTGGTGGCGATCCTCTCCGGTGGCAACATCGACCCGATGCTGCTGCTCAGGGTCATCGAGCACGGCCTGGCGTCGGCGGGCCGCTTCCTGCGCCTGGCGGTCCGCTGCGACGACCGCCCCGGCGAGCTCGCTCGCCTGCTGGGCCAGATCGCGGCGCAACGGGCAAACGTCGTGGACGTCGCACACGTACGCGAAAGCCCGCGGTTGAATTTCGGTGAGGTCGAGGTGGCCTTGTCGGTCGAGACCCGCGGCCCGGATCATTCAACTGCTTTGATCGCGGACCTGCGGGACTCCGGTTACCGCGTGGCGCTTCTGGCCGACGCAACGCCCTGAGGCTGCTGCTTAACCCTCGAAAGGGCCGAACTCTACGACGGTGACCTTGATGTCGGCGCCGCTGGGGGCCGTGTATGTCACGGTCTGGCCGGTCTTGGCGTCGAGGATGGCCTTGCCGAGTGCCGACTCCGGGCTGTACACGGTCAGGTCGGTGGTCGAGGCGATCTCGCGCGAGCCGAGCAGGAACGTCTCGGTGTCGGTCTTGTCGTCGTCGAAGTAGATCGTGACGACCGAGCCGGGCTGCACCGACTCCGCCGTCTGCACCTCGCCGACCTCGGCGTTGCGCAGGAACTCCTTGAGGTACTGAATGCGGCCTTCCTGTTTGCTCTGCTCCTCGCGAGCGGCGTGATAACCGCCGTTCTCCCGCAAGTCGCCCTCCTCGCGACGAGCGTTGATCTCCGCGGCCACCGCGGGCCGCGCGGCGATCAGCTCGTCAAGCTCGGCCTGCAGCCGGTCGTGAGCGTCCTGAGAAAGCCAAGTCTTGGGCGTCTCTGAACTGGACACGGTCGATCTCCTTGCTGGGACGGGGAACGCTCAACATCGTCATCGCATGCTGAACGGAGCGAATCACCAAGCTTACCAGCGGTACGCTCGGCGCCTGGATTGCTCGATCTTGCCCTGTTCAAACCCGACCCGGTAGGCAGCCGTCGGGCGGTTTCGCCGGCGGTTCCCGGGTGGCGGGATCGGGTCAGTCGGCCGGTTGACAACCGACGATGTCGCCCACCGAGGCGCGCTTCGTGGTCGTCACCGGCTCCTCGGCCCGGATCGTGGTGGCGTTCGCGTCGCCGCCCCCCACCACGACCGTGCGGCGGCCCACCTCGTTGCCGCCGTAGTCGCGGGCGCGCAGGACACATTCCGCCTTCTCGCCGGCCGGCACCCGCACCGTGAACTTGATCGTCATGGTCGTGTCGGACGGCTCCTGCCAGCCGACGATCTGCGGCTGGTAGTCGGTCTGCCCGTACCGCTGGTAGAGCTTGACGGAGATCAGCACCGACGCCGCGACGACCAGCGCCAGGATGAGAATCGGCACGACCGGGCGGCGGCGCCCGTCGCGCCGGTGCCCGTAGCGTCCCGGCGGGAACACCGGGTTTGTGGTGTGCGTCTCGCTCACCGGACGACCTCTCATGCGTTTCTTGTCGGGGGGATCGGCCAGAATGGCAGGGTCCATCTTCGCACTCCGTTCTTCAGAGGAGTTCTTCGGTGACCGAGCAGCTGCGCCTCATGACGGTGCACGCCCACCCCGACGACGAGTCGAGCAAGGGCGCCGCGACCATGGCTAAATACGTTGACGAGGGCGTCAAGGTGCTGGTCGCCACGTGTACCGGGGGCGAGCGTGGCAGCGTGCTCAACCCGAAGATGGACCGCCCCGAGGTGCTGGCCGACATCGCCAACATCCGGCGCGCCGAGATGACCAAGGCACGCGAGATCCTCGGCGTCGACCAGGCGTGGCTCGGCTTCGTCGACTCCGGCCTGCCCGAGGGCGACCCGCTGCCCCCGCTGCCCGAGGGTTGCTTCGGCCTGCAGGACCCCGAGGAGGCGGCCAAGCCGCTGATCAAGCTGATCCGCGAGTTCCGCCCGCACGTCATGACGACGTATGACGAGAACGGCGGATACCCGCACCCCGACCACATCATGTGCCACAAGATCTCGGTGGTGGCGTTCGAGGCGGCCGGCGACCCGGAGAAGTACCCCGAGCTGGGCGAGCCCTGGCAGCCGCTGAAGCTGTACTACAACTCCGGCTGGACCCGGGCCCGCATGCTGGCCCTGCACGAGGGCATGCTGGCGGCCGGCCTCGAGTCGCCGTACACGGAGTGGCTGGAGAAGTGGGAGGACCGCGACGACCGCGGCGACAAAATCACCACCCGCGTCGAGTGCGGCGAGTACTTCCACGTCCGCGACGACGCCCTGCGCGCCCACGCCACCCAGGTCGACCCGGACGGCTTCTGGTTCCGCATCCCGCTCGAGCTCCAGCAGAAGGTCTGGCCCACCGAGGACTTCGAGCTGGCCCGTTCGGTAGTCGACAGCCCCGTCCCGGAGTCAGACCTGTTCGCCGGCATCCACGAACACGCAGACGCCTGACCCAGCCCCGGCCCGCCCGCGCGGTGCCGCTGGGCTGGCGCTGACGGTCCGCGCCGGGTCACTGCGCTGGCGTGTCACGGCTCGCGGGCCCCCCACCCCCGTGGGGTTCGCACTTCGACTTTGCCCACACGGGGGAGACCCCACCTATGACTCCCGGGCTTCAGGGGACTCCCCGCCCCGGGGACACCCGCGATCGCCTTGCGGAGCGAAGCGGAGCCAGCCAGCTCAGCCAGCTGAGTACTTAGCGCTGTGCGGTTGGCATGAAGTCCTATACGCGGCGGGGTGTTTGCGCGAGGGAGGTAGTACCAGCCAGGCTCGTCGTCCGGGGGCTCAACGCGGCAGTAGACTTCGCGCGTGGACGTCATCTTCGCGGTCAACAACTTCGGCGACACCCGGTCGGGCGGCCTCGCCGGGCCGATGGGGCTGTTCGTCATCGTGCTGATGTCCATAGCGACTGTCTTGCTGATTCGCAATATGAACAAGCGCTTGCGTCGGCTTCCCGACAGTTTCCCTGACGGACAGCAGACAGAGCGTGAGGCTGAGATCGCACGGCTGGACGAGGACATGGAGCGTTCAGGCGTCGAACCGCTTCGCCCCGAGGTCGATCAGGATCGATCGGGCGATGATCAGCCTGCCGTGGAATCCGAGGTCAAGGGCGTTACTACTCAGAGTGACGCAACTCACGCGGAAGGCGACCGGGGCACCGTTTGACCACGTGGGCGGTGGTTTCCTGAACGAAACCGCCACTACCCTCCGTATTGGTCAGACAAAAGCCGGACACGGGTCGTACGTCAACCCTTGTTGTGTTCATCGGGATTGATTTAGCCTTCCGCCGGGGGTCTCAACGGCCCCCGACCCTGCGCGGAAGGGGGCGCCGAAAATGACCATCCTCCGCCCCCGCATTTCGCTCCTGCAGATGCACGTGCATTCGCGAGTGCCACTCGTGAACAGGGACAACTCATGACCGCCCCACCCGTCTCCGGGACGGGCGTCCGGCGCTCTTGGATGGCCGCGGCCGGCCTCGCGGGGCGGTCCCGGGGCGTGCGCACCCTCACCGCCGCGGTCGTCGGCGCGGCGATTCTGGTGTCCGTCGGCGGGGTTCTGCTGCCCGTCGAGCGACCCGACCATCGTCCACTCTCGGTAATGGCCGGAGTGGGTCTGGCAGCACTGCTCGTGGCCGCCGGCCAACTCGCTCGGCTACGTTTCAAGCTCGGTCGCGGCGTCGTCTCCGTCTCCTGGGGCGAGGCCGCTTTCATCATCGGGTACGTTGTTTCGCCCCCTGGCTGGCTGCCGCTGGCCACCCTGGTGGGCGCGTCCGTGGCCTGGGCCCTGCTGTCCTGGCTGGACGAGCACCGCAACGTCGCCGAGGTCGCGCACCTGGCCGCCTCGTTGTCGCTCGGCTCGGCCGGCGCGGCGACGGTCGCCCGCGTCATCGGCGGGAACGCCCCGGTGCTCAACGTGCAGACCCAGGGCGCCCTGGTGGCCGGCGCGCTCGCGTACCTTCTGATCACCTTCGGCCTGGCGGCGCTGACCCTCACGGTGCACCGCGACGCCGCCACCGCGCAGATCTTCGCACGGATCCCGTACGCGAAGATCCCGATGTTCGTCGGCAACGTCCTGGTCGGACTCGGCGCCGTGTTCGCGCTCCTGCGCGGCCCGATCTGGCTGGTCGCCTTCCTGCCCGGGCTCTGGCTGCTGCAGCGCACCTACCGCTTCCACCTGCGTGCCGAGGAGGAGCGGCGGATGTGGGAGTCGTTCGCCGCGGCCACCGCCGCCATGCCGGCCGGCAGCGAGTCCGACGTGGCCGCCGCCGGCCTCCGCGGCGCGCTCGACGTGTTCGGCGCCCGGCGGGTGGAGATCGAGGTGCGCGGCCCCGGCGGCGAGCACCGGTACGCCGAGGACGGTCCCGGCCAGGACGCCTACCTCTCCGGGCTGCCGGGCCCGGCGATCACCCGGTCGATGGCGATCGCGGGCGAGCCGATCGGCGAGATCACCGTCTGGCTGGCCGACCCGACCCTGCCGGCGCCGCGGGACGAGGCCGCGATCTCCGCCTACGGCGACGCGCTCGCGGCGGCGCTGCATGATGCGTCGGTGCAGGAGCAGCTGACCGAGCTGCGCCGGCGCGTCGACCACGACGACGTGCACGACCGGCTCACCGGTTTGCGCAACCGGGCCAGCCTGCTCGCCGACGGCGACGAGCTGGTGCGCGGCGTCCAGCGCGACCGCCACATCGGCCTGCTCCTCCTCGATATCAAGGGCTTCCGGGAGGTCAACGGCACCCTCGGCCACCGCTGCGGCGACCAGGTGCTCAAGCAGGTCGCCGAGCGCCTGACCGACCTGTCCCGCGAGACCGACCTGGTCGCGCGCACCGGCGACGACGAGTTCGCGATCCTCGTTCCGGCCATCACCGCGCTGGCCGACTCGGCGACCCCGCGGCACGAGACACCGACCCCGCTGCCGATGGCGGTGCGGCGGGCCCGCGAGCTGGTCGAGCGGATCGCGATACCGATGGAGGTCTCCGGCGTACGCATGGCCGTCGAGATCGCCGTCGGCGTGGTGGTGGCCCGGGCCGGCCGGGTCGAGCTGGGCGAGCTGGTGCGGCGCGCCTCGCTCGCGCTGGACGAGGCGAAACAGCAGGAGCTGGCGATCGCCACGTACGACGCCGGCCGCGACGCGGTGACCACCGACGAGCTGGCCCTGCTGGCCGAGCTGCAGGACGCGCTCGCCGCCGACGACCAGATCGTGCTGCACCTGCAGCCTTCGGTCGACCTGATCACCGCGGCCCCGACCGGCGTCGAGGCGCTGGTCCGCTGGCGGCATCCGCGCCGCGGCCAGCTCTCCCCGGGCGACTTCATCCGCGTCGTCGAGCACACCGAGCTGCTCACCCCGTTCACCCGCCGGGTGCTCGACCTGGCGCTCTCGGCCGCCGCGGGGTGGAACAAGGCCGGTATCGACCTCCCCGTCTCGGTGAACGTGTCGGCCCGCAGCCTGCTCGACCGCGGCTTCCCCGGGCAGGTCGCCGAGGCCCTGCGTCAGCACCGCACGCCCGCGTCCAGCCTGGTCCTCGAGATCACCGAGTCGGTGGCGGTGAGCGACCAGCCCATCGTCGACGACATCCTGGCCCAGCTGCGCGACGCCGGCGTCCAGCTCTCGCTGGACGACTTCGGCACCGGCTTCTCCACGCTGTCGATGGTCACCCGCGCCCCGGTGGATGAGATCAAGATCGACCGCTCCTTCGTGGACGACATGATCGATTCCCCGGCTGCCGAGGCGGTCGTGCGCGGCGCGGTCGAGCTGGGCGCCCGCCTGGGCGTGCGAGTGGTCGCCGAGGGCGTCGAGACGACCGAGCAGCGCGCCGCGCTCATCGAGCTGCGCTGCCCGAACGCCCAGGGATACCACTTCTGCAAGCCGATGCCGGCCGACCGCATCGTGCAGGCGCTGACGCAACTGGCCGACGCCGCGCCGAACAACATCCGCCCCCTTCGCGCCGACGACGCCTCCTGACCGCCGCGAAACTGTCGGTGCCCCGTGAGAGGGTGGGGTATGGCCAATCGCCTCGGTAACGCGACCTCGCCCTATCTGCTCCAGCACAAAGACAACCCCGTCGACTGGTGGGAGTGGTCGGCCGAGGCGTTCGCCGCGGCCCGGGAGCGCGACGTGCCGGTGCTGATCTCCGTGGGTTATGCGGCCTGTCACTGGTGTCACGTGATGGCGCACGAGTCGTTCGAGGACGACGACATCGCCCGGGCGATGAACGACGGCTTCGTCTCCATCAAGGTCGACCGCGAGGAGCGGCCCGATGTCGACGCCGTCTACATGACCGCTACGCAGGCGATGACCGGCCAGGGTGGGTGGCCGATGACCGTCTTCGCGACGCCGGACGGCGATCCGTTCTTCTGCGGGACCTATTTCCCCAAGGCGCATTTCGGCCGGCTGCTCGAGTCGGTGCGCGAGGCCTGGCGGGACAAGCGCGACGAGGTGGTGGCGCAGGGCGCCAAGGTGGTCGAGGCGATCGGCGGGGCTCAGCTGGTGGGTGGGCCGACGGCGCCGATCTCGGCGGAATTGCTCGCGGCGGCGGTGGGCAATCTTTTGAAGGACCGCGACAAGACGTACGGCGGGTTCGGCGGCGCGCCGAAGTTTCCGCCGCACATGGGGATGCTTTTCCTGCTCCGGCACCATCAGCGCACCGAAAACGCGGAGGCGCTCGAGGTGGTGCGGGAAACCGCCGAGCGAATGGGCCGCGGCGGGATCTACGACCAGCTCGCCGGCGGATTCGCGCGGTATTCGGTGGACGCGCGCTGGACGGTGCCGCATTTCGAGAAGATGCTCTACGACAACGCGTTGCTGCTGCGGGCGTACACGCAATTGTGGCGGCTGACCGGCGACCCGTTCGCCAAGCGGATCGCGGACGAGACGACGGCGTTCCTGCTGCGCGATCTCGGCACGCGCGACGGTGGGCTGGCGTCGGCGCTGGACGCGGACGCCGCGGGCGTGGAGGGTCTGACGTACGCGTGGACGCCCGCCCAGCTCGCCGAGGTGCTCGGCGACGAGGACGGCGCGTGGGCGGCCGATCTCTTCGGGGTCACCGAGCGCGGCACGTTCGAGCACGGCAGCAGCGTGCTGGTGCTGGCGCGGGACATCGACGCCGCCGAGCCGTCGCTGGTCGCGCGATGGCATCGCGTACGCGAAAAGCTCCTCGGCGCCCGGGCGAGCCGGCCTCAGCCGGCGCGCGACGACAAGGTTGTGGCCTCCTGGAACGGGCTCGCCATCACCGCGCTGGCCGAGCACGGCGTGTTGACGGGCAACGAGCAGTCCCGCGCGGCGGCGATCGGGCTGGCCGAGGTGCTGGCGACGCGGCACCTGGTGGACGGGCGGCTGCGGCGGGTCTCGCGGGACGGGGTGGCGGGCGAGCCGGTGGGCGTGCTGGAGGACTACGGCTGCGTGGCCGAGGCGTTCCTCGCGGTGCATCAGCTCACGGCGGACGGGCGCTGGCTGGAAAGCGCGAAGGCGCTGCTCGACGTCGCGCTCGCGCATTTCGGCACCGGTGACGGCGGGTTCTACGACACGGCCGACGACGCGGAGCGGCTGGTGACGCGGCCGGCCGACCCGACCGACAACGCGACGCCGTCCGGGTTCTCGTCGATCTGCGCGGCGCTGGTGGGATACACCGCGTTGTCGGGCGAGACGAGCTATCGCGAGGCGGCGGACGCCGCGCTGGAAAAGGTCGCGCCGCTGATCGGCGGGCATCCGCGGTTCGCGGGCTACTCGGCGGCGGTGGCCGAGGCGGCGCTCTCCGGGCCGTACGAGATCGCCCTGGTTTCGGAAAAGGACGACCACGGCGAGCTGGCCGCCGCGGCCTATCGGCACGCTCCGGCCGGCGCGGTAATTGTCGCGGGCGAGCCGGATCGGCCGGGCGTGCCCCTGCTGGCGGATCGTCCGCTGCTGGGGGGACTGCCGACGGCGTACGTGTGCCGGGGCTTTGTCTGCGAGCGCCCGGTGACCGATGCCGGGGAGCTGGTGGCGCAGTTGGGGTCGAAAGACGCTTGAGCTGGGGTGTCGCTAGGCTGGCGGGGCGATGGATACCCGAACCGGTCTGCCCGTAGTCGGCATGGTGGGCGGCGGCCAGCTGGCCCGGATGACCCACCAGGCCGCCATTTCCCTCGGCCAGTCACTGCGCGTGCTCAGTGCCTCGCCCGACGACAGCGCCGCCCTGGTCGCGGCCGATGTGCGCATCGGCACCCACACCGATCTCGCGGCGCTGCGCGAGTTCGCCAAGGGGTGCGAGGCCGTCACGTTCGATCACGAGCACGTGCCGACCGAGCACATCGAGGCGCTCGAGGCCGAGGGCGTCAAGATCTTCCCGGGATCGAGGGCGCTGGTGTTCGCCCAGGACAAGGGGCGGATGCGGGAGCGGCTCGCGGCGCTGGGCGCGCCGGTGCCGCGCTGGCGGCGCGCCGAGACGGCGGCCGACATCGAGAGCTTCGCGGACGGGTCCTGGCCCGTCGTGGTCAAGGCCGTCCGCGGGGGGTACGACGGGCGCGGCGTCTGGATGCTCTCGTCGGCGGCCGAGGCTGCCGCGCTTCTCGAAAGCGGCACGCCGTTGCTCGTCGAGGAGCGGGTGCCGTTGCGGCGCGAGCTCGCCGCGCTGGTGGCCCGGTCGCCGTTCGGCCAGGTCGCGGCGTACCCGGTGGTCGAGACCGTGCAGCGGGACGGCATCTGCGTCGAGGTGCTGGCGCCCGCGCCCGGACTCTCCGAGGCGCGCGCGATCGAGGCGCAGCAGCTCGCCATCGACCTGGCCAACGCGCTCGGCGTGGTGGGGCTGCTCGCCGTCGAGCTGTTCGAGACCGCCGAGGGCATCGTGGTGAACGAGCTCGCGATGCGGCCGCACAACTCCGGCCACTGGACGATCGAGGGCGCCCGCACCTCGCAGTTCGAGCAGCACCTGCGGGCGGTCCTCGACTACCCGATGGGCGCGACCACGCTCACCGCGCCGGCCGTGGTGATGGCGAACGTGCTGGGCGGCGCGGCCGGCGGGATCTCGATCGACGAGCGGCTGCACCACCTGTTCGCGACCGACCCGGGCGCCCGGGTCCACCTGTACGGCAAGCAGGTCCGGCCGGGCCGCAAGATCGGGCACGTGACCGTGCTGGGCGACGACATGACGTCGGTGCGGGCCCGCGCGGCCCGGGCCGCCAAGTGGCTTCAGGAGGGTTCGTAATGGCGCCGGTCGTCGGCATCATCATGGGCAGCGATTCGGACTGGCCCACGATGGAGGCGGCGGCGCTGGCCCTCGCCGAGTTCGAGGTGCCGTTCGAGGTGGGGGTGGTCTCGGCCCACCGCACCGTCCGCAAGATGGTGGACTACGCCGAGTCGGCGGCCGGCCGTGGCATCAAGGCCATCATCGCCGGTGCGGGCGGCGCGGCCCACCTGCCCGGCATGGTGGCGGCGCTGACGCCGCTGCCGGTGATCGGCGTGCCGGTGCCGCTCAAGCACCTCGACGGGATGGACTCGCTGCTGTCCATCGTGCAGATGCCGGCCGGGGTGCCGGTGGCCACGGTCTCGATCGGGGGAGCGCGCAACGCGGGGCTGCTCGCCGTGCGCATCCTCGGCGCGTCGGATCCGGCGCTGCGGGCCCGGATGGCGGCCTTCCAGGCGGGGCTGGAGAAGCTGGTGGAGGAGAAGGACACGGCGCTGCGGCAGCGCCTGCTCGGCTAGTCTCCGGCCATGCTGCGGCGGTGGGGGTTGTCCGGGGTCCTGTTCGCGCTCGCGGCCGCCTATGGCGGGGCGCGGCTGCTGGACGATCGGCTGGTGGGAGCGGTGCTGTTCGTCGGCTTCTTCGCCGCGCTCGGCGTGGTGGTCTCGCCGTGGATGTTCCCGCGGTCGGTCAGCGCGGCCGAGGCCGCACGGTTGAGCGCCGCGGACGGGCGGCCGATTGTCTATTGGCGCCTGCGCTGCCCCTGGTGCCTGCGACTGCGGTGGGCGCTGCGCGGCCGGGCCGGCCGGCTGCACTGGGTCGACGTCTGGAAGGACCCGTCGGCGGCCGCGTCGGTGGAGGCGGTGCCCACCGTCGTGCTCAACGGGACGACGCTGGTCAATCCGACGGCGTCGGCGGTGCGGGAGCTGGTGCGGTAGCGTCACGGCCATGATGCGCCGTTGGGGTCTGTCGATCAGCATGTTCGTCCTGGCGCTGGCGTTCGGCGTGTCCCAGCTCGTCGCCGGGTCCGTGGGCGCGGCGGTCGGCCTCTTCGTTGTGTTCGCGATCATCGCGGTGCTGGTGTCGCCGCGGGCGTTCCCGAAGTCGATCGCCGACGCCGAGGCGCGGTCGCGGAGCGCGGCCGATGGGCGGCCGATCGTTTACTGGCGGCCGGGGTGCCCGTTCTGCATGCGGCTGCGGGCGGCGATCGGCCGCGACGCCCATCGCCTGCACTGGGTGGACATCTGGTCCGACCCGGAGGGCGCGGCGTCGGTGCGCGCGGTGGCCGACGGCAACGAGACCGTGCCCACGGTGATCGCGGGCGGCGAGGCGATGGTCAACCCCCAGCCCGAACGGGTGCGCGAGCTCGTCCGCACCTGATCGCCCTTGGCGTGCCGGGTCGCGCGGTCGGTGCGGCCGCGGGATCTTGATGATGTGCGGTTCGGGGCGTGCGCGAACTAATCAATGTGCTGGGTGATCGCGTTGGCGTGCCGGGTCGCGTGGTCGGTGTGGCCGCGGGATCTTGATGATGTGCCGTTCGCGGCGCGCGCGAACTAATCAACTTGCGCCGCGGCCAGGCGTGCTCACCGGAAGTATGTCGATATTTCCGGATATATCAGCGCCACCGGTGTCGGCGATGCGCTCGGTGGGCAGGGCGTGGGTGCCGGCGGAGATGCGTCGGCGCCGGGTGCCGGGCCCGGGTGCGGGTTGCCGGGGTCAGCGCATCTTCACCAGGGCGTCGCGCAGGCCCTCGCGGGTGCGCCGCCTGTTCTCGTTGGTGGCGCCGAAGATCAGCAGGACGATGCCGAGCGGCAGCAGCACCAGCCACGGGCCGACCAGCGTGACCGCGAAATGGATCGCGGTGATCGCCGTGGCGACCGCGCCGACCACCACCGGCGCCTGCTGGCGGTAGGTCGAGCCGACGATCAGCGTGGCCACGGCGGCCAGCAGCAGCAGAACCTCGCGCAGGTCGCCGCCGTTGCCGGCCAGCACGATGCCGATCGTGGGGACGAACGCGGCGAGCAGCGCCGGGCCGTACGCGGCCCAGCTGCTCAGGTCGGTGCGCGTGCGGGACTCGACCACGCCCACCGCCAGGGCCAGCGCGGCGAACGGCAGCGTGTACGCCTCGGGGAGCGCGACGTCGGCGAGCGCGATGAACAGCCACCAGCCGACGATCTCGAAGCCGACGGCCAGCCAGAACAGCAGGCGGCGCTGGCTGGGCGAGCGGCCGGTGCGGGAGGCGGCGAGGCCGAGCACGGCGCCCCACGCGGCCAGCAGCGCGGCCAGGTGGGCGGGCGAGTCGAAGGCCAGCGCGCCGGCCAGCACCGCGGACGTGTAACCGGCCCACTCGACCGTGGTGGCCTCGGCGCGGTATTGCGGCAGGCCGAGCCGGGGGACCGTGGCCTCGATGATCAGCAGGCCGGCGCCGACGCCCAGCACGCCGAAGGCGGCCCATTCCCGGGTCACCCCGCCCGCGATGGCGGCGGCCAGCACGAACAGCTGGGCCATCACGGCGGCGAACAGCCAGCCCAGGATGCGGGCCGTCTGGGTGCGGCCGGCCAGCGCGGCGACCAGGCCGACGCCGACCGCGGAGCCCAATGTGAACAGCGTGAGGTCCTGCCGGGCCAGGCTGCCGGCCAGGCCGGCGTTGCCGGCGAGCAGGCCGATCACGAAGACGATCGTGCGGGTGGTGCGCAGCAGGCCGGCGCGCCCGCCCGCGGGTGGTGGGGTGAGGGCGAGGCCGAGCATGGCGATCGTGAAGACCACCAGGCCGGCGGTGGTGGCCGCCGGGAACGGCGCGTGCAGCGCGATCGGCGCGATCAGGATGGTGATCGCCACGCCGGGCAGGATGACCGGCACGGCCTCGGACGTCTTGCCGCCGAAGCCGATCGCGGCCAGCGCCGCGGCCCCGGTGAGCAGGACGATCGCCAGGACGCTGGTGGCGTCGACGTAGCCGGACGCGGGCTGGGACAGCGCCGGGATCGGGCCGTCCCAGATGTGGCGCATCTGCTGCAGCGGGTCGACCAGCGCGGCTCGCAGGGCCGGCGTGATCGAGAAGATCGCCAGCAGGGTCGGCACCAGGGCGAGCACGACGGCGCTGGTGGCCGGGTCGACCAGCCAGCGGTTGCTGAGGCCGCTCGGGCGCAGGCTGGTCCAGCGGGCCGCGTATCGGGAGCCCGACCACGACCGGGAGCGCGCGACGGTGAGGCCGGGCGCGGGGATCGCGCCGCGCAGGAGCTCGGCCAGCACGCCGAGCAGGGCCGCGGCGGCGGCGTAGAGCGCGGTGGAGTAGTCGGTGGGGATGGACGCGAACGCGGTGATCGTCGCGCCGAGCACCAGGCCGACCGTGGCCCACGGCAGATATTGCGGTATCCAGCGGGCGATCAGCGCGAGCAGCGCCAGGCTGAGGCTCGAGGCGGCCAGCGCCGCGGTCAGCACGACCTGGGCGCCGCTGCTCTCGGCCCCGTAGTCCTGGGCGGCGGCGAGCGCGGCGAAGACGCCGGGCAGCGCGAGCAACATCGCGCCGGTGGCGGCGCCGCCGATCTGGGCGCGGTGCCGCGGCATGCCGGTGTCGTCGCGGGCCAGATCGGCCTCGGTGACGACCGGCGACCAGAAGCCGCCGCTGTCCAGGGGCGCGTCCTCGGGGGCGACGGTGTAGGCGACCGGGGTGCGGGCCATGACCGCGGTGAGCGCGCCGATGGCCGCGATGATCAGCAGGGCGGCGCCGGTGGACCAGGGCCGGGCGAGACCGGCGCCGGCCGCGTGCAGGAGCACGGCGGCCGCGGCGACGGCGCGGCTGAGGGCGGCGCGCGGGTCGGTGGCAGCGACCGCGGCCATCGCGTACGCGACGCCGACCGCGCCCCCGACCAGCAGCGGCGACCACCACGGCAGGCCGATCGCGAACGGCGTGCCGATCGCGGCGAGCGCGCCGGCCGTCGCCGAGATCGCGTACGACCACGGGCGGGGCGCCGCGAACGCGGCCGCGATGGCCACCACGATCAGCGCGAACGGCGCCTGCCAGGCGCCGGCCGGGGCGGTCGTTGGGTACTGCGTCAGGTCGCCGGCCCAGACCGGTCCGTGCAGGGCGATGATCTTGACGCCGCCGGCCAGCGCTTGCCAGCCCGCGATCGCGCCGACCACGACGCCGGCGAGCGCGAGACCGCGCACCGGGCCGCGCCGCCAGTCGTCGGGCAGGGCGGCCACGCCGAGCGCGACGATCAGCACCACCACGCCGGCCACGGCGAGCGGCGCCTCCGGGAAGGCCAGGGCGAACACCCGGGCCAGCGCGCCGCAGATGGCGACCGTGGCGGCAGCCGCGGCGATGTCGGGCCCGTCCAGCACCCGGTCGCTGCGCCGCCCGTTGTCGATCGACTTGGCGAAGAACAGCAGGCCGGCCGCGATCAGCAGCAGCGCGCCGACCCAGATGTCGGGCGCGGTCGCGCCCGGGGCGAGCAGCGCGGCCAGGGCCAGCGCGACCGCGCCGAGGCCGGCGCCGGCGGTGAGCGGCACGCTGATCTCGCGGCGGGCCACCTGGAAGACGGCCGCGTAGCTCAGCGTCGCGGCCACGGCCAGGAAGCCGACCGCCAGGGCGGGCACCGTGACCGCCTCGGTGGGCGGCGGGCCGGCGCCCTTGTCGGAGACGGCGAGCGCGCCGGTGACCACCGCGCCGGGCAGGGCGAGCGCGGCGGCGCCGGACGCCCAGTCGCCGACCAGCCACGCGTACAGCCGGATCGGGATCTGCCGGGCCGCCACGGCGATCATCACGCCGGCCCCGGCCAGCGCGGTGAGCACGGCCGCGGTGAGCCAGGAGGCGCTGAGCGCGGCGCCCGCGCCGAACAGGCCGACCGTGCCGGCCGCGGCCACGTGCGTGACGGCGATGCGCTTGGTGCCGGCGGCGAGGCCCGCGCCGCCGATCGCGATGGCCGCCAGCACCAGCGGCCAGGGCGCCTCCGACCAGCGCAGCCCGAGGGAGGCGGGCACGGCCAGCGCGGTCAGCGCCACACCGATCACGGCGCCCTCGTGCCGCCAGTTGCGCGGCAGGGCCAGCGCGGCGGCGATGGTCAGCAGCAGCGCGCTCAACGCGAGCAGCCAGCCGGACGGGCCGGCCGCGTCGGCGATCTTCTGCGCGTACGCGGCCGTGTCGGCGTGCCAGATCGGGCGGGCGGCCGACAGCGGCGCGAGCGCGGCCCGCAGGCCGTCGATGGTGAGGAAGACGCCCAGGATGACCAGCGCGCACGCCGAGGCGATCTCGGGGCCGACCCGGACCGGCTGCGGCAGCAGGCCGACGACCGCGCCGGCGACCGCGACCGTGGCGGCCGCCACGACCAGCGTCCAGCGCGGGTCGACCACGTCGGCCGTCCGGGCCGCCGAGCCGATCACGGCCAGCGTGAGCACGCCCCCGGTGATGTTGCGGGCCGGCAGGTTGTCGAGCAGGCCGGCCGCGGCCACGGCGACGAGCGCGGCCAGCACCAGCACGAGGCTCGAGCGCATCGCGTCGGGCACCGCCCGGGCCTGCAGCAGCGCCACCGAGGAGTAGAGCAGGGCACCCGCGCTGGCCACGCAGAGCAGCGCGAACGTGAGCTCGCGAAGCCAGTCGGCCGAGGGCGGGGTGGCCGGCGGCGCGAGCGGGACCGAGCCGGCGGGCGGGGCGCCGGCCGGGCGGGGGCCGGGGAAGATCCGGGTACGCAGCCAGCGCCGCCGCGGGCCGGTCATCCCCGAGATGATCAGGTCGGGCTCCTCCGGCAGCGACTCCGGGCGCGGCGGGGCGTCCGCGCTGTATGAACCGGGGTCGGCCGGGTCGCCCCGGCGCAGGTAGTCGGCCGCCCCGGCGTCGGCGGCGGCCAGCGTCTCGCGGTCGGCCCCGACCGGGCGGCCGATCGGCCACTGCGGCACCAGCCGTCCGCTGCGGATCACGGTGGTGAGCAGCAGCAGGTCGAGCACGGCCACCACGGTCAGGGCCATGCCCCAGCCGGCCGGGCTCTCGATCGACGGGTACGCGAGCAGCAGCGGCACCGGCTGGAGCGCGACGACGGTGGCGTACCGGGGCGCGCTCAGGCGGGTGGCCGTGGCGTACAGGAAGGCGGCCACCGACGTGATCGCGAAGGTGACGCCCAGATAGATCTGCAGGGAGACCCGGGGCCCGTCGGCCAGGCTGGTGCCGTGCAGCACGTACAGCGTCATCGGCAGCAGCGCGAGGCCGACGGCGGCGATCGTCTCGGCGGTGGAGCTCAGCCCGCGCTGGGCGATGCCGGGCGCCGCCACCAGCGCGATCGCGGTGAAGATGGCCAGGATGAGGGCGCGGGCGAGCGGGCTGCTCACCGCGACGCCGGCGAAGACCACCGCGGCCACGCCGATGAGCAGCGCGCCCAGGGCGAGCAGGATGTTCTGCACCGACTGGGTGGAGGCCTCGGGCGGGTGCTGCTCGCCGCCGGTGAAGCCGGCCCGGCGCGGGGGCGGCGCGACCCGCTCGGTCGGCGGCGGGTCGTCGACCAGCGCGGTCACCCCGTCGGTGGCGACCCCGGGCGGACCGGTGTGCGGCGAGCCCGGGGGCGCCCACTCGGGGCGCGGACCGGTGCCCCCGCCGCGCCGGCGACCGGTCGTGCCGGAGCCGGTCGTGCCGGAGCCGGTCGTGCCGGAGCCGGTCGTGGCGGAGCTGCCCGTGGCGGAGTTGCCCGTGGCGGAGCCCGTTGCCGCGGCACCCGTCGGCCCGGAGCCGGCCGATGCCGAGCCCGTCGTCGGGGAGCCGGTCGTCATGGTGGGCGGCGGGCCGGCCGGCCGGGCGCCGGGCGGGGGCGGCGGCGCCTCGGTCATCGGCGTGGCGCCGGGCGGTGGCGGGGCGCCACTGGGCCGGGCGCCGGGCGGGGGCGGCGGCGCCTCGCCGCGATGACCCGACGGCGCGGGCGGCGGCGTCTCGCCGCGGTGACCCGAGGGCGGGGGCGGCGGCGCGAACTCTTCGGCGGGCTTACGCCGTACGCGTCGGGATTTTGCGGCTTTTTTGGCTTTTGATTGTTGGTTGGCGTGCGCCAGGATGTCCCGCTGGAACTGGGCCGCCTGGATCTTGGCGGCGATGGTGGTGCGCTCCTTCGCGGCGGCCATGTCGCGGATCTTCAGTTCCGCGATCGAGGCATCGATCCGGGCCAGCTCCTCGTCGTAGCTGTCGGACTTCCCTGCCTGCCCCACGGCACCTCCTCGACCCCCGGCCGGCGGCTCGATCATCAGGGGACAACTAGAGCATGCCGGTCCGACACCTCATTAGAACAGGCTCACGCGGGCGGAGATCTATGGAAACGGGCGCGAAACGCCGCGAACGTTGTCACGCCGGCGGGCGACCCATCCCCCGATAGGTCCACCCGGCGCGCACCCACTGGGCCGGGTCCAGGCAGTTCCGGCCGTCGATGACCCGTTTCGCGGCGACCAGCCCGCCCAGCACCGCCGGATCGGCGTTGCGGAACTCCGCCCACTCGGTGGCCACCACCACGAGCTCAGCTTCATTCACGGCGTCGGTCAGCGACTCCGCGTAGCCGAGCGCGGGCTGGGCGCGGCGGGCGTTCGCCATCGCCTGCGGGTCGTAGACCCGCACCTCGGCCCCGGCCGCGGCCAAGGCGGCCGCGGCGGCGAGGCTGGGCGCGTCGCGTACGTCATCGGAATTGGGCTTGAACGCCGCGCCCAGCACGGCCACCCGCGTGCCGGAGAGGTCCGGCCCGGCCGGGCCGACCGGCCGGCCGAGCAGCTCGGCCGCGAGATGGAGCACCCGGCCCCGCCGCCGCGTGTTGATCAGGTCGACCTCGTGCAGGAAGCGCAGCGCCTCGCCCGCGCCCAGCTCCTGCGCCCGCGCCTGGAACGCGCGGATGTCCTTGGGCAGGCAGCCGCCGCCGAAACCCAACCCCGCCTGGAGGAACTTGTTGCCGATCCGCGGGTCGTAGCCGATCGCCCGGGCCAGCTGGGTGACGTCCGCGCCGGCCACCTCGCAGACCTCGGCCATCGCGTTGATGAAGCTGATCTTCGTGGCCAGGAACGCGTTCGCGGCCACCTTCACCAGCTCCGCCGTGGCGAAGTCGGTGATCACCAGCGGCACCTCGCGGTCCTCGGTGGCGGCCAGGTCGAAGACGCCCTTGTGCGCGGCCGCGAGCAGGTCGTTCGCCCACGCGGAACGCACCCCGGCGACGATCCGGTTGGGGCGCAGCACGTCCTCGACCGCGAAGCCCTCCTGGAGGAACTCCGGGGACCACGCCACCTCGACACCGAGCGCCGGGTCGGCGAGCTTCGCGACCAGTTGCTCGACCCACGAGGCCGTGCCCACCGGCACGGTGGACTTTCCGACGATCAGGGCCCGCCTTTTGATCAGCGGCGCCAGCTGGGTCACCGCCTGCTCCACGTACGTGAGATCGGCGCCCATCCCGTCGCCGCGCTGCGGCGTGCCCACGCAGATGAAATGCACCTCCGCCCGGTTCGCGGCGTCGGCGTAGTCGGTGCTGAAGCTCAGCCGGCCCTTCGCCAGGTTGCGGCGGAGCAGGTCGTCCAGGCCGGGCTCGTGGAACGGTACCCGGCCGCCCGTCAGTGCCTGGATCTTGGCCCGGTCCACGTCGACGCCGATCACCTCGTAGCCCAGCTCGGCGAAGCAGATCGCGTAGGTGGCGCCCAGATAGCCGGTGCCCAGGAACGACAGGCGGGGAAGTGTCACACTCGGGCTAACGATCGAGCCCCTGGTGGGCGAGCGCTACGCGCCAGTAACATAGCGTCGGGTTTCCTCGTTGCGAAAGGGCCACCGCCATGTCTGAGTTCGACGTCTACCGCCTGCCGGAGGATCACGAGACCATCCGCGCTGCGGTGCGTGAGGTCTGCGACGCGCGGGTGGCGCCCAACGCCGCCGAGGCGGACGAGACCGGCGAGTTCCCCAAGGCCTCGTACGACGCGCTGCGGTCGTCGGACTTCCACGCGCCGCACATCCCCGTCGAGTACGGCGGCGCGGGCGCGGACGCGCTCGCCACGGCGATCGTGATCGAGGAGGTGGCGCGGGCGTGCGCCTCGTCGTCGCTGATCCCGGCGGTGAACAAGCTCGGCACGATGCCGCTGCTTCTCTCGGCCTCCGACTCCTTGAAGCAGCAGTATCTGCCCAAGGTCGCTTCCGGGGAGGCGATGTTCTCGTACTGCCTGTCGGAGCCCGAGGCGGGTTCCGACGCGGCCTCGATGACCACGCGAGCCGTACGCGATGGGGATTTTTATGTTCTCAACGGCGTGAAGCGGTGGATCACCAACGCCGGGGTGTCCGAGTACTACACGGTCTTCGCGGTGACCGATCCCGCCGCCCGGTCGCGCGGCATTTCCGCATTTGTCGTGGAAAAGTCGGATGAAGGGGTGTCTTTCGGGGCGCCGGAGAAGAAGCTGGGGATCAAGGGGTCGCCGACCCGCGAGGTCTACCTCGACAACGTCCGCATCCCGGCGTCCCGGATGATCGGGGCCGAGGGCACCGGCTTCGCCACCGCCATGAAGACCCTCGACCACACCCGGGTGACGATCGCGGCCCAGGCCATCGGCATCGCGCAGGGGGCGCTCGACTTCGCGCGGGGGTACGTCAGGGAGCGCAAGCAGTTCGGCAAGCCGATCGGCGACTTCCAGGGCATCCAGTTCATGCTGGCCGACATGGGGATGAAGCTCGAGGCGGCCCGCCAGCTGACCTACGCCGCGGCCGCCAAGAGCGAGCGCGGCGACGCGGACCTGACGTACTTCGGCGCGGCGGCGAAATGCTTCGCCTCCGACGCCGCCATGGAGATCACGACGGACGCGGTGCAGCTGCTTGGGGGGTACGGGTACACGCGCGACTACCCGGTCGAGCGCATGATGCGGGACGCCAAAATCACCCAGATCTACGAGGGTACGAACCAGGTGCAGCGCATCGTGATGGCGCGGCAGCTCCTCAAGGACTGATAGAGGCGAGTTTTAGCAGGTCAGCTTGGGTTCAGAGCAGGGTCGACTGTCGACAGTCGGCCCTGTTTTCGGCCCTGCTCTGTGATTTCGGCGTCGTCGAGCCCGTGAAGGTAGCGGAGGTCGATGACAGTGCGTTGGCGGCCCTGGCGCAGCGCCAGGCGGTTTTGCATCCCGGCCGAGAATCCCGTTACCTGCGCGGACGTGGTGGGCGCGGCAAGGTTGTGCTCCAGAGGTCGACTGTGGCGGGCGGCGAGCGCGTCCAGGACGTCGGCCGCTGCGGCGACTGGAAGGCGCAGGTGGGTGGCGATCTCCGTTAGGAAGGGTTCGCGGCGTAGCTGTTGGTGCAGGTCGTCCCGTGCCTGGCTGATACGGGCGGCGCTTGCCCGCAGGTCGGCGGAGGTGCCGGACTGCCATTCGCGCCGGGCTTCGTGACGCACCTCGCCGAAGATCCATTTGCGCAGGTACGGCACGAAGTCACCACAGCGGGGGTTGTGTCCGTCCACGGCCTTGACCAGGGCGACAGTCCACGCGTTCGCGGCGTCGCCAGGCTCGGGCAGGCAGCGCGCTTCCCGTTTGGCGAGTCGGCGGGCGAGATCGGCGTTGTCGCCGATGAGGTTGGCCCGCAACCGTGAGCGCTCTCCATCGGCGGTTTGCGGGTCGCGCAGCTCACGGAACATGCCGCGGAGCCGGCGCCCGTCGGCCTGGACGCGCAATATGCTGTTGGTGTTATACTCAAGTTATGCTGATCGACTGGTCGAGCGAGTTCGACAGATGGTTGACCGAGCTCGAGCGCCGAGCAGCTGACGGGCAGAGCAGGGCGGAAGAGCAGCTCGATCTTGTTACTGCCCAGTTGGAATACCTTCAGGATCTCAAGAACCGCCCGCGGACGACACTCCGACGCTCAAGCGCGTCCGCCAGTCCAGGACTCACGAGGTTTGGCGGCTGTCGCACCCGTTCCGGAACGGTGTTGCGATCAGGCTGATCGTCTGGTTTCCAGTCGATGCCCCGCCGGTCATCGTGTTGTTCGGCAATGACAAGGCACAAATGGGTGACGTGTTCTACAACAGCGTCGGCAGCCGCGCCGATCAGGTGATCGCGGCCTACTTGAGGCAGACAGATGGAGGCACCGATGGCTAGCCAGCCCACGGGCATCGATTCCACCGAGTTCGTCGGCACTGACGCCGCGCAGGCCCGAATCGACCGGCTGCGAGCACGCCGCGGGGCGACCGGCCGCGTCGACACCATTCGCGCGGAGATGGCCGAAACCGACCGCATCTACGCTGAGAACATCGCCGCGGTTCGCAAGGCGGCCGATCTCACTCAAGTTGAGCTGGCCAAAGCCATGGGCGTCGCGCAGTCCGAGATCAGCCGGATCGAGAGCCGCCCCGACATGCTGCTGTCGACACTCGCCAGTTATCTCGCCGCCGCCGGTGACCGCCCTCGCGTCGTCGTCACTATCGCTGGACACGACGTCGAAGTCGACCTCACCCCGCTCATCCGCGGGTAGCGGGCAATTTCAAGATCGGCGGCTGCTGTATCTGACCTGGCTGCTGTGTGTGCGGGATACGTGACCTTCTGCGCCGTTCGCGGGACCGGCGGGATCTCGGCGACGGGCGAGGTGGCGGTGGAGGCGGCCGCGGGGCTGGCCGCCGGACCGGCATCGAGGCCGGCCGGGGGAGTGGCCGGTGCTTGCGTGCCACAGGCCGCGACGGCCAGGGCGGTGGCGATCCACAAGCGGGCACGGTGGGCCATGCGTCTTCCCTTCGGTGTACGTCACTGCGCACCTGACGTATGCCACAGACGCGAGGTTGCTTCGGGTAGCGGAATCACCGGGATACTGGCCCTCGATCGATATACGTACTTGAATAACCGGATGGCCGAGGACTATGGATGGGTGCCGGACGGTGTGGACATCACGGTTCCGGACGCGTCGCGGGTTTACGACTACGCGCTCGGCGGCGTGCACAACTTCACCGTGGACCGGGAGTTCTGGCACCGCGCGGAGGCGGCGTTCCCCGGGGCGGCCCTGATCGCCCGCGCCAACCGGGCCTTCCTCGGCCGGGCCGTGCGCTGGCTCGCCGGCGCGGGAGTGCGGCAGTTCCTGGACATCGGATCGGGCATCCCGACGCTGGGCAACGTGCACGAGGTCGCGCAGGAGGCCAGCCCGGACGCCCGGGTCATGTACGTCGACATCGACCCGATCGCGGTGCAGCAGAGCCGCAGCCTGCTCGACGGCAACCCGTACGCCCACGTGATCGAGGGCGACCTGCGCGACCCGGAGGGCATCCTCTATCACCCCGACGTGCTGCGCCTGATCGACTTCTCCGAGCCGGTGGCGGTGCTGACCGTGGCGGTCCTGCATTTCGTGCCCGACTCGGCCGACCCGGCCGGGATCCTCAAGCGGCTCGGCGATTCGCTGGTCTCCGGTAGCTACCTCGTCCTGTCGCACGCCGGGCCGGAGCCAACTCCCGAGGGGCGGGAGGCGCAAGAGCGCGTCCGCAAGCTCTACGAGCGCACCCCGACTCCGGTGATCATTCGCGGGCCGGAGCAGATCGCGGCGCTGATCGGCGACGATTTCGAGCTCGTGCCGCCGGGGGTGGCGAGCGCCACCGACTGGCATCCCGACCCCGACGAGGCGGACGATCCGCCGCAGCCGACGGCGCTGGTCGCGGTGGCGCGGAAACGATGAGGCCGGCGAGGGCCGATCTGGCCGAGGAGTGGCTGCGGGGCATCGCGCGTGCGGGCTTCGTCCCCGGCGTACGCGCCCGGGCCCGCGCCGCCCTTCAGGAGTTGCTCGAGGAGCTGGTCGCGGCCGTCCGCGCCGAGCCGTTCGACGCCTCCGTCGGGGATCGGATCGGCGCCGAGCTCGTCGACCTGCGGATGTCGGCGCCGCCGGTGATCGGGATGACCGTGCACCTGCTCGCGGCGGAGCTGCCCCCATTGATCGGGGGCGATCTTTCGATCGTACGTGTCCGGGTCCTTGATCTGCTGGAACACGTCACGACCGGGTTCGTGACCGCGCAGCGCAACGCGGCGGTCGGCGCCGCCGAGCAGATGAACCGATCCGAGAAGATCCACTGGCGACGGGTCCAGACCGACCTCCAGCAGCGCCTCCAGCACGACCCGGTGACCGGCCTGCCCAACGAGCAGCAACTGCGGCAGCACCTCGCGGCCGGCGACGGGATCGGGCTCTGCCTGCTCGGCATCGACCGCTTTCCCGAGCTCGCCGACACCCTCGGCCGCGACACCCTGCTCACCGCGGTCGCCGCGATGCTGCGGCAGCTCACCGGCGTTTTCGTGGCGCATCTCGGCAACGACGAATTCGCCCTGGTGGCCGAGGACCTGCCGAAGGTCGCCGACGAGGCCCGGCGGGTCCTGCTCCCGCTGCATGTGGACGTGCGGGCGGGCCTGGTCGAGGCGGCCGGCGGCGGAGCTCCGGACGACCGGCTGCGCGACGCGCGACTGGCGCTCGGCTGGGCCCGGCAGGACCGCCGCGACCACGCCGTCTTCGAGCCGGCCCGCGCCGAGGCCGACCGCCGCCGGCACCGCCTGGCCGCCGACCTCCCGTCCGCCCTGGACAACGGCGAGATCGTGGCGTATTACCAGCCGCTCTATCGCCTGGCCGACCGCGCGGTGATCGGCGCCGAGGCGCTGGCCCGCTGGCAGCGCCCCGGCGGCCCGCTGCTCGGCCCGCCCGACTTCATCACGCTCGCCGAGCACACCGGCCTGATCCGCCCGCTCGGCCGGCACGTACTCGAGCGGGCCTGCCGGCAGGCCGCGCGGTGGCGGCGAGCCGGGCACGACCTGATGGTCAGCGTCAACCTGTCGCCGTTGCAGCTCAGCGAGCCGACGCTGCCGGCCGACGTGGCGGACATCCTGCACCGGGCCGGCCTGCCGCCCGGCAACCTGCAACTGGAGATCACCGAGAGCGTCGCGCTGGATGACGGGTACGCCGCCCTCAGGCGCCTCGCCGACCTCGGCGTACGGCTGGCCATGGACGACTTCGGCACCGGCTATTCGAGCCTGTCCCTGCTGTCGAAGCTGCCGATCTCGACGGTCAAGCTGGCCGCCGAGTTCCTGGCCGAGCCCGCGGTCCTGCGGCACACGATCGCCCTGTGCCACGCCCTGGACCTGACCGTGACGGCCGAGGGGATCGAGACTGCCGAGCAGGAGGCGCTGCTGCGGTCGCTGGGCTGCGACACCGGCCAGGGCTACCACTTCGGCCGGCCATCCCCCGCCGACTCGCGCGGCTGTGTCGCCGGGTGCGGCTTCCATGTCGCTTGACTACCGGCTTGTCCTCGCCGGCGCGACCTCCGTCGAGGCGGTGACGGCGGGACCACTGGGTAGCCGAACCTCGGAGGGACGATGACCATCTCGCACGGCAGCCACCTGGCGGCCCGGGATCACTGCCTCAGCCCGGTGCGGTCGGTCGATCGGCCGACGGGGGCGGCGCGGTACGGGCGGATGTTTCCGCATCTGGCGCCGCTCGGCGCGGATCCGCAGCTGCTGATCCGGGCGGGCGACACCGGCGGGATCTGCGACGCGGCGGCGGTGCTGGATTCGCTGGCGCCGGGCGGGGACGACGCGACCGAGGCGGCGGGGTGGCCGTTCTTCGGGCAGCTGGTCGCGCACGACATCACGGCGGACCGGTCGGCGATCGACGGGGGCACCGACCCGGCGGCGCTGCGCAACGCGCGGGCGCCGAAGCTCGACCTGGAGATCCTCTACTCGGACGGGCCGGTGGGCTCGCCGTTCCTGTACGACGTGGGCGATCCGGCCAAGTTCCTGCTCGGGCCGGACGGCGGGGATGTGCCGCGCAACCAGCAGGGCACGGCGCTGATCGGGGACCCGCGCAACGATGTGCATCTGTTCTCGCTGAGCCTGCACGTGGCCCTGCTGCGCGCGCACAACGAGATCGTGGACCGGCTGCGGGCGGACGGGGTGCCGCCGGCCCGGGTCTTCGATCGGGCTCGGAACGTGCTGACCTGGCACTACCAGTGGGTGGTGGTGCACGATTTCCTGCCCCGGCTGGTGGGCGGCGACCTGGTCGGCGACGTGCTCGACGCCGGGGGACGGTGGTTCGCGCCCGCCGACGCGTTCATTCCGCTCGAGTTCGCGGACGCCGCTTATCGGTACGGGCACGGGCAGATTCGCCATTCGTATCGGCTCGTGGCCGGCGGACCGTCGTTCGCGCTCTTCCCCGATCTGGTGGGATTCGGGCCGCTGCCCGCCGATCGGCGGCTGGATCTGACCCAGATCTTCGACGTGCCGGGTCGTCCGCCGGCGCAGCGGGCCAAGCGGCTGGACGGGCGGCTGGCGGCCAGTCTGATCGGCCTGCCGTCGCAGGTGACGGGCGAGGTGCGGATGGGCGCGTACCGGTCGTTGGCGGTGCGTGACCTGCTGCGCGGGGAGACGACGAAGCTGCCCAGCGGGCAGGCGGTGGCCCGCGCGATGGGCGTGTCGCCGCTCACCGCGGAGGAGCTGGGGCAGCCGTGGTCGGAGGGCACGCCGTTGTGGTTCTACATCCTCAAGGAGGCGGAGAGCCGGGGGGACAACGGGGACCGGCTGGGGCCGGTGGGCGGGCGGATCGTGGCGGAGGTCTTGATCGGGCTGTTGCGGGCCGACCCGACCAGCTATTTGAGCGCGGAGCCGGATTGGCGGCCCACGCTGCCGGCGGCGGGGGCGGAGCTCGCCCTGGCCGATCTGATCATGATGGGGGCAGGCTAGGCCGTCATCCCGGCGGCCGGGGCGGTCGCGTCTCAGACGCGCCGGAGGACCGACACCACCTTGCCGAGGATCACGGCGTTGTTGCCGGGGATCACCGAGTACGCCGGGTTGCGGGGCACCAGGTCGACGTTGCGCCCGTCGGTGCGCAGCACCTTGACCGTGGCCTCCTCGTCGATCAGCGCGGCCACGATGTCGCCGTTTTCCGCGGTCTGCTGCTGGCGGACCACGACCACGTCGCCGTCGCAGATGGCGGCGTCGATCATCGAGTCGCCCTTGACGCGCAGGGCGAAGAGGGTGCCGCGGCCGACCAGGCTCTGCGACAACGTGTACTCGTCCTCGACGTGCTGGTCGGCCAGGATCGGCGTGCCGGCCGCGATCTGGCCGAGCAGCGGGACGCGAACGTCGTCGGCCCGCATCACCGCATCGGGTTTGTCGGCCGAGAGCGCCACGGCCCGCGAGCCGCGCGCGTCGCGGCGGATGTGGCCGTGCTCCTCGAGGACCTTGAGCTGGTGGGCGACCGAGGACGGAGAGGCGAGGCCGACGGCGGCCCCGATCTCGCGCATGGTCGGCGGATAGCCGTGCCGATCGACCCACTCGCGGATCATCGTGAGGATCTGTCGCTGTCGTGGTGTGAGCTCCGGCGCTGGGGAAGCCATGCCGTGACGATACTACATTTCTCGATCATTTGTGCTAATCGCCGTCGAACGGGTGACGGAAGCCGCCGGCCGGCGCCGGAAGGTCAGATGTAGCCGAGCTCGCCCGCGTCCTTGAGCTGGTCGACCAGCTGCTTGACCTCCTGCGCCCGGTCGCGGGGACAGACCAGCACCGCGTCGGGGCTGTCCACGATGACCAGGTCGCGGACGCCCATCGCGGCCACCAGCCGGCCGGTCGTCGGCACGACCACCAGGCCCTCGGTCTCGCGCAGCAGCACGCCCGGCTTGTTCTCGTCGGTGTGTCCGACCACGACGTTGCCGGCGGTGTCGGAGGCGAGCACCTCGCCGAGCGTGTGGAAGTCGCCCACGTCGTTCCAGCCGAAGTCGCCGGGAACGGTGCCGACCCGGCCGACCGTCGCCGCGCCCTCCATCACCGCGTAGTCGACCGAGATGCGCGGCAGCGTCGGCCAGACCTCGCCGAGCACCTCCTCGCGGGCCGGGGAGTCCCAGGCCTGGGCGATCCGGGAGATGCCGGCCGCGAGCTGCGGCTGCTGGCGGGAGAGCTCGGCCAGGAACACGTCGACCCGCCACACGAACATGCCGGCGTTCCACAGGTAGTTGCCGGATTTCACGTAGCTCTCGGCCACGTCGTACGACGGCTTCTCCTTGAACTCGGCGACCGCCAGCACCGGGCCGTCGCCGATCACGCCGCCGCACTCCAGGTAGCCGTACCCGGTCTCGGGGCGGGTCGGCGTGATGCCCAGCGTCATCAGCAGGCCCTGCTGGGCGCCGGCCGTCGCCTGCCGGATGACCTCGGTGAAATGCGCCTTGTCGGAGATCAGGTGGTCGGAGGCGAACGAGCCCATCACCGCTTCCGGGTCGCGGCGCGCGATCACGGCGGCGGCGAGCGCGATCGCGGCGCACGAGTCGCGCGGGGACGGCTCGACGAGGACGTTTTCCTCGGGCACGCCGGCGAGCTGGCGGGAGACGGCCGCGGCGTGCGCGACGCCGGTCACCACGAAGATCCGGTGGGGGTCGGTCAGCTCGTCGAGACGGTCCACCGTGGCCTGCAACAGGGACGCGTCGGTGCCGGTCAGCGGGTGCAGGAACTTCGGGTGACCGGCCCGCGAAAGGGGCCAGAGGCGTGTTCCGGTGCCGCCCGCCAGCACCACGCCGTACAGCGCACCCCGTTGCTCACTCATGCGCACAGAGTGTAGTGGCTCAGGAGGTCGCGACTCGTTTCCACGTGGTGACATGCACTTCCGCGCTCGAGGCCCAGGTGAATTCCTTGGCCCGGTCGAAGCCGGCCTTGGCCAGGGTGATCCGGCGCTGCTCGTCGTGCAGCAGGTCGGCCAGGTCGGCGGCGATCCGGTCGGGATCCTCCGTCGTGTACGCCACCGCGTCGCCACCCACCTCGGGCAGGGACAGCCGCGGCGTGGTCAGCACCGGGGTCGCGCAGGCCATCGCCTCGAGGATGGGCAGGCCGAAACCCTCGCCGAAGGATGGATAGCACGCCACCAGCGCGCCGCCGAGGAAGCCGGGCAGGTCGGCGTAGCGCAGATAGCCCGGGCGCAGCAGGCGCAGGTGCGACGGGACCTCGGCGACCGCGCGGTCGATCTCGTCGTCGTGGCCCTGGCCGCCGGCGAGCACCAGGGCCGGCGGGTGCGGCCAGTCGGCCACCGCGCGGGCCCAGCCGCGGATCAGGTTGGGCACGTTCTTGCGCGGCTCCTTGGCGCCGAGGAACGCCACATAGCCCGAGTCGCCCAGGCCCAGGCGGGCCCGGACACGGGCCTTCTCCTCCTCGGACGGGGCGTGGAAGGCGGCCTGGTCGACGCCGTGGTACGCCACGTCGATGCGGGTCGGGTCGGCGTCGAGCAGGCGGATCAGCTCGTCGCGGGTCGCCTTGCTCGGCACGATCACCCGCGCGGCGCGGCGCAGCGACGTCTTGATCGCGCTGCGGAAGAAGGTGCGCTTGGTGTTGTCGTAGTGCTCGGGCTCGGTGAAGAAGGTGGCGTCGTGCACGGTCACCGTCACCGGGCAGCCGGCCCGCAACGGGCAGGTGTAGAACGGCGAATGCAGCACCCTGGCGCCGACCTGCTGGGCGAGCAGCGGCAGGCCGGTCTGCTCCCAGGCGAGGCGGGCGGGACGGTGGGCGACGGCGGCGGGGCCGGCGATCACCTCGGCGTCGCCGAGCATGCGGCTGTAACGCTCCGCATCCGAACGCTGCGCCACGACGGCTAGATCGACCCGGTCGGGATCCAGCCGGCCGAGGGCGCCGAGGAGGCCGTCGACGTATCTGCCGACACCTCCCCGATCAGCGGGGACGCTGGTGGCGTCGACTAGCACTCGCGGGGGGCGACCGGCGGTCACGAGGCAACTCCCAAAGAGGTTGTAATTCAGACCACTGGCAAGCCTACGCCCGGAATGCATCGGGTACGTGACGGCGGCACCGCTTGATTCGCGGCGTTTCCCGGAACTCATTGCCCGTCCAGGATCGGTTACCCAGGGTGACGCGATTATCGTGGGAGCGGTGCACACGACGATCCCGCAGGCGCTCACGTCGGCCGTCCGGCGAGACCCCACCACTCCGCTGCTGACCTGGTACGACGACGCCTCCGGCGACCGCACCGAGCTGTCCGGCGCGACCTTGGACAACTGGGTGTCGAAGACGGCGAACCTCGTCGTCGACGGCCTCGGGCTGGGCCCCGGCGACACGGCCGCGGTGCTGCTCCCGCCGCACTGGCAGACGGCGGCGATCGCGCTGGGCGCGTGGTCGGCCGGCCTCGCGGTGGCCTTCCCGGGCCGCCCGCAGGCGGTGGATGCCCTGTTCGCCGGGGTGGAGCCGGTGACCGAGTGGCCGGCCACCGACCGGTTCGCCACCGGCCTGCTGCCGCTCGCCATGCCGCTGCGCGAGCTGCCGCCCGGTTCTGTCGACTATGTGACAGAAGTGCGCAACTACGGCGACCACTTCCGCGGCGCGCCGGTCTCGCCCGACGACCGCGCGCTGGCCGGCCCGGTCGAGCTGAGCCACCTCGCGGTGATGCGTACGGCCGCCGAGCGGGCGGCCGAGCTCGGCATCACCGCCGGCGACCGGGTGCTGGTCGACACCCGCGCCTATCCGGACCCGGCCGACTGGCTCTTCGCGCCGCTGGCCGTGGGCGCGTCGGTGGTGCTCTGCGCCAACCTGCACCCGGCCAAGCTGGACGCGCGCACCCTCGCCGAGAAGGTCACGGTCGTTCTTTCCGCCTGACCGCGGCGAGCTCCTCGAAGGCGACCAGCGAGTCCGGGTTGACCAGCGCGCCCTTGGCGGCGGCCGACTCGACCGGGGTGCCGGTGAGGATGCGCTTGACCGGGACCTCGAGCTTCTTCGCCGACAGGGTGCGGGGCACCGCCCGTACCTGAAAGATCTCGTCCGGAATGTGCCGCGGGGACAACGCGGTACGCAGCTCGCGGCGGATCGTGCCGACGAGCTCATCGGTCAGCTCGGCGCCGTCGGCGAGCACCACGAACAGCAGCAGCTCGCCGTTCGGGTTGCCGGCCTGCTCGAGGTGCACTACGACCGAGTCGACGACCTCGGGCAACGCCTCGACCACCGAGTAGAACTCGGCCGTGCCCAGGCGAACGCCGCCGCGATTGAGCGTCGCGTCGGAGCGGCCGGTGATCACGCAGCTGCCGTCCTCGCCGATGGTGATCCAGTCGCCGTGCCGCCAGACGCCCGGGAAGACGTCGAAGTAGGCCTCGCGGTAGCGCTTGCCGTCCGGGTCGTCCCAGAAGCCGACCGGCATGCTCGGCATCGGCGCGGTGATCACCAGCTCGCCGAGCTGGTCGATGACCGGGTTGCCGGCGGGGTCGTACGCCTCGACCCGGGCGCCCAGGCAGCGGCAGGCGATCACGCCCTCGCGGACCGGGTGCAGGGGACTGGCGCCGACGAAGCCGGTGCACACGTCCGTACCCCCGGAAAGTGACTGCAATTGCAGCTGCGTGCCCACCGCCTCGTAGACCCAGTCGAACCCTTCGGGAGGCAGGGGCGCGCCGGTGGAGCCGACCGCCTTGAGCCGCGATTTGCCGGGGCGCAGGCCGGCCTTGCGGCAGGCCATGAGGAAGGGAGCGCTGGTGCCGAAGTACGAGATATCCGCCTCGTCCACCAGATCCCACAACGTCGACATGTCGGGAAAGCCGGGGTTGCCGTCGAACATGACGATCGACGCGCCCACCGCCGGGCCGCTGACCAGGAAGTTCCACATCATCCAGCCGGTCGTGGTGAACCAGAAGAACCGGTCCTCCGGGCCCAGGTCGTGGTGCAGCGCCAGGATCTTGAGGTGCTCGAGGAGGATGCCGCCGTGGCCGTGCACGATCGGTTTCGGCAGGCCGGTGGTGCCCGAGCTGTAGAGCACGTAGAGCGGATGATCGAACGGAACCGGTTCGAAGGCGAGCGGCTCCTCGCCCGACAATCCGGGCCAATTGCTTATTTCAGGATTTAGGTAGCCAATGGTGATCACGTGCTCGATCGACGGGATGGCCGCGGTGATCGCGGCGGTCTCCTCGGCGCGCGAGATCGCCTTGTCGCCGTACTTGTAGCCGTCGACCGCGACGAGGACCTTGGGCTCGATCTGGCTCCACCGGTCGATCACGCTGCGGCTGCCGAACTCCGGCGCGCACGACGAGAAGACCGCGCCCAGGCTCGTGGCGGCCAGCATCAGCACGTAGGTCTCGGGGATGTTCGGGGCATAGGCCGCGACCCGGTCACCCTTGCCGACCCCGCGGGCCTTCAGCCCGGCACGCACGCTCCGCACCTGGTCGCGCAGCTGCCGCGCGGTCAGCCTGATCGGCCGGCGAGTTTGCGAGTACGCGATGACGACCGTGTCCTCGTCGTCGCGTCCCGGCATGCGCAGCACGTGCTCGGCATAGTTGAGCGTCGCGCCCGGGAACCATTTCGCCCCCGGCATGCTCGCGTCGGCCAGCACGGCCGTCGGCGGGTCGTGGCTGATCACCTCGAAGTAGTCCCAGATCGACTGCCAGAAGCCCGGCAGGTCGGTGACGGACCACTCCCACAGCCGCTCGTAGTTCGCGAAGTCGTGGCCGCGGCCCCGCAGCCAGCGCAGATAGTCACCGATGCGGGTGGTCTCGCGAACGTCGGCCGGCGGTTCCCACAGCACTGTGCCCGTCATGCACACACCTTAACTTTGCCTCAGTCGCGCCTTCTGCCGCCTCGGCCACGCCTTCTGCCGCCTCGGTCGCGCGTTCCGACCGCCGCCTCAGCCGCGCCTTTGAACGACCGATTCTGCGTGCGGCCGGCGCCGGTCGTCCATGTCCGGCGGCACCACACCCGGGACGCGACCGGGTTGCCGGGCCACATCGACGGGTGGCTGATCGGTCATCAACTGTGCCCGGCCGCCCGAGGCAATTTCGCCGCTTGTGCTGGTGCAGTTGACCATGAGGGGTCCGGGACGGCCCCACCGGAGGTTGCCCGGCGCGGGTAGCGTCCTGGAGCAGCACCCACCCGGGGAGTACACGTTGCGCCACATCAGGTCGATCCTCTATTCGCTCGTCCTGGCGCCGGCTGCCTGGGTGCTGACCGGTGTGGGCCTCACCGGCGACCTGACCGCCCGCGGCCGCGACGGCTTCGCCGTGGAAAACCTGACCGGGTTGCTGTTGCTCCTGCTGGCCGGCGCCGCCTACGGCATCCTCGTGCTCGGCCCGATCTCCCCGGCCGGTCCGCTGCTGGCCGGGCTGGCCTATCTGGCGATCGCCGCGTGGGCCCTGCTGGCCCCGTCGGCTTACGCCGACGTCTGGCCTCCGTCGGTGGCCAAGGACGGTTTCGACGTTTCGCGCCCCGGTTACGGCCTGGCCGCCTTGCTTGCGGTCCCGTTGATCTGTACGGCGTTGAGCGCCCGCCGCTGGGAGAAGTACGAGCCGCCGGTCCTGCCCTTGATCGGCCAGATCGGCCGCGCCCGCGGTGCCGCCCCGGCCCACGGCACCCCGCTGGCCGTCGTCCAGACCACGGTGATCGGCGCGCGGCCCGCTCTCCCGCACATGGACGCCGACCCCACGACCGTCCTGCGGGTTGCCTCACCCCCCGCCGACTCGACCACGATCGTGGTCGACGACGCCGCCGACGCCACTGCCCCCTTGCCCGGGCCTGCGCGCGACGATCTCACGGTCGCGGTGGGCTCCCCGGTCGCGCTCCCGGACGGCGCCGCCCCGTCGGACGAGAAAACGGTCGCAACCACACACGCCGACGCGCCCGACTCCGACGCAACGCCCGATTCCGATGCCGCCTCCGGATTCGATGCCGCCTCCGGATTCGATGCGGCCTCCGACTCTGATGCGGCCTCCGGTTCCGACGCGGCCTCCGGCTCTGACGCGACCTCGGGTTCCGACTCGGCGCTCGACTCCGACACGGCCGCCGAGGGTGAGACCGTCTCGGTGTTCAAGGCCGTCGTGCTGCCCGAGGCGGGGGACGAGCCCACCGCCGCCACCGAAGCGCCGCCGCACGAGGCTCCGGATGACGAGACGACCGTCGTGGCTTTCGTCGCCGACCCCGACAAGTCGACCGTCATTCCGCTGCCCGTGGCCGACGCCGACGAGCGCACCCAGGTCGTGCGGCTTCCGGTGGGCGACGCCGACGAGCGCACCCAGGTCGTGCGCCTCCCGGTAGGCGACTCGGCCGAAGTGGTGCACCTGCCCGTGGGCGGCAGCGATCCGGGGCGGCAGGTGGTGCCGTTCCCCGCGCCGGACCCGGAGGACAGCACCCAGGTCATCAAGCTCCCGAAGCCGGGCGACACCAGCCAGGTGTTGCAGTTCCCCGTGCGGTCCCCCGGCGCCGAGCCCGGTCACCGCACGCGCGACCTGTCCACCCGAGCCACCAGGGACGTGGGCGGCGACGAGACCCAGGTGATCCGCCTGGCGGACAAGACGGTCGACGACGAGAAGACCCAGGTGATCCGCCCGGCCCTGATCTCCCGCCCCGGCGACACCACGGACGTGCTCGCGTTCCGCCCGCCACCCCCGCGCGCCGATGCCCCGATCCCAAGGTCAATCACCGACACCGATGTCGACACCAAGACCGAGGCCTCGCCCGCGATCGCCGACGTCGAGGCCTCGCCCGCGATCGCCGACGCCACGCTCGCCGACGCCGGAGTGCCGGTCTCGACCGTTGAGGCCGCCGAGACCGCGGAAGCCGCCGAAGCCGACGCGCCGAGCTTGACCACCGAGACCGACGCGCCGAGTTCAATCGCCGAGGCCGAGGCCCCCCGCTTCGCCGAGGATCCCACCAGCCCGATCGTTCCGCCCTCCGCCGAGGATCACCAAGAGGCGACCCGCCCCGGCAAGCGCTCGTTGACCGTCCTGAACATGGAACGCCCCCAGGACGAACTCGCCGACGACCCGACCCGGCCCCTCGACATCCCCGCGCAGCGCGGCCCCAGCGAAACCGACTGACCGGCGACCCGACGCGCGCGCTCCGACAAACTGCGGCCACGCGCGCTCCGACAAACCGCCGCCACGCGCGCGCTCCGACAGACTGCGGCCACGCGCGCGATGCGACAAGCGGCGGAAGCTAGCGGTGCGCCAAACCGTGACGCGCCCGTCGTGTGCCAAGGCTTGACGCACGCGTCGCGTGTCAAAGCGTGACGCGCGCGTCGTGCGCCGAACCCTGACGCGCGTCGTGCGCTAAACCGGTGACGCGCGTCGTGCGCCAAACCGGTGACGCCCGCGGCCCGACAAACTGTGGGCGCGCGGTCAGACCAGGCGGGAGAGCGCCGGTGGGATCTGCCGCGCCGTGGCGGAGGCCAGCGGTGACGGGAGCTCGCCGGCGCGGAACCAGCCGAGCGCCGACGACTCGTCGCTGAGGTGTTCGGTGGCGCCGGCCGGGGCGTGGACCAGGAAGCGCACGTCGTAGTGCGTGGAACCGGTCGCGGGCGTGCCGTCGCCGGCGCCGCACCGGACGTCGTGGACGTCCACGTCGATCGGGTCGGGGTCCAGGGTCAGGCCGTCGATGCCGGACTCCTCGGTGGCCTCGCGCAACGCCGCCTCGGCCAGGGTGGTGTCGCCGGGCTCGCAGTGGCCGCCCAGTTGCATCCACTTGCCCAGCCGGCCGTGCAGGCAGAGCAGCACGCGGCCGTCGGCGTCCACCACCAGCGCGCTGGCCGTGAGATGCCCGGCCCGATGCGCCCGGGTCAGCGTCCCGGGGCCCTCCGCGAGCAACTCGAGGGCCCGCTTGCGAGCCAGGTCGCCCTCCTCGGTGGTGGCCCGCCACGCGGAGAGGACCCGCATCGCGTCCGCGTGCAGGACGTCACTCATCGGTTGCCCTCATCAGCGGGGCTGCTCATCGGTCGCTCTCGGGGGTCAGGGCGGACAGGTCGAGGCAGATGCCTTCCTTAGCGGGCCTGCTCATCGGTCGCTCTCGGGGGCAAGGGTAGACAGGTCGAGGCGGATGCCTTCCTTAGCGGGCCTGCTCATCGGTCGCTCTCGGGGGCAAGGGTGGACAGGTCGAGGCGGATGCCGTCCTCGTGGGGGAGGACGACCGTCGCTATCGACTCGGCGGCCAGGGCTGCCCGCAGCCGGTGGGCGTCGGCGCCCAACCGCATCAAGCCCGCCGGGGTGGTGTCGCGGGCGGTCAGGTGCAGCGCGGCGGTCGCGCCGTTGTGGGGCAGCACGTCGGCCGGCGTCACGGTGGTGCCTCGGGCCAGCACGGGGGCGACCGCGGCCAGCGCACGCCCGACCGCCTGGTCGTCGACCGGCAGACCGGCCAGCGCCCGCTCGCCGGCCTCGGGCAACAGCGCGGCGTCGAGCAGGCCGGCCGCGCGCGCCTCGGCGGTGCCCAGGCTGAACATGTCGCTCGCCGCGTCGCGCAGGAGGGCGCGAGCGCCCGGATCGGCATTCTCGCTCACACTTCGAAGAGCGCCCGCGGTGTCAGAGGGAAAGAAACCTCTGACCACGGCGACCGGTACCTGGTCGCATTTGCCCTTGACCAGCTCGCCGGCGGCGGCCAGCTCGTCGATCACGGCCATCTGGGTGACCTGCAGCTCGTTGCCGTACGGGTCGGTCTCGCCGCGGTGGTCGCGGAACGGGGCGATGCCGGCGGCGCCCAGGGCGACGTCGGTCTGGCCGTTGCGCCAGGCTCGGCCCATGGTGTCGGAGACGACGATCGCAACGTGCAGGCCGCGGGCGCGGAAGCCGTCGCGCAGGGCGCGGGCCGAGGCGTCGGGGTCGGCGGGGAGCAGGACCAGGTGGGTCTTGTCGACGTTGGACGCGTCTATGCCGGCGGCGGCCATCACGAAGCCGTGGCGGGTCTGGACGATCGCGGTGGGGCCGCGGCGGGCGACCACGCGGCGGGTCTCGGCGGCCAGGGCGGCGGCGCGGGCCGTGTCGCGCTCGGGCCCGTCGGCGGGGACCTCGACCAGGCGGCCCTCGGCCTTTGAGATGATCTTGCTGGTTACGACCAGGACGTCGCCGTCGGCCAGCCAGGGTGCCGCGGCGGCGATGAGCTCGACCAGGTCGTCGCCGGGAGTGATGTCGCCGATGCCGCGGACCGGCCGGATCTCGAGGCCGTCGGTGGCGGTCATGCCACACCGGCCAGGGCCAGGGCGTCGGCGACCATGTGGGCGGTGGCCTCCTCGGAGCTCATCCACAGCGGCACGGCGCGGGTCGGCACGCCGGGGACCTCGGCGCCCGCGTCCGACGTGTCGACCAGCCAGCCGTCGAGCAGGCCGTTGTCGCGGCGGGCGGCGTACAGCCCGCCGACGCCGGCGGCGCTCACCTCGACGCCCAGGGTGGCCAGGCATTTGTCGGCCATGCCGCGCACCGGGGAGGTGCCGATGATCGGGGAGACGCCGACGACGGGCGCCCGGCCGGTGGCGATCGCCTCGCGGATCGGCTCGACCGCGAGGATGGGGGCGATGCTGACCACCGGGTTGCTCGGGGCGAGCAGCACCACGTCGGCGCCGGCGATCGCGTCGATCACGCCGGGGGCCGGCTTGGCCGCGTCGGCGCCGACGAAGACGAAGCGGTGGGTGGGCAGGTCGCCGCGATAGCGGACCCACCACTCCTGGAAGTGGATCGCCTTGCGCTCGCCCTCGACGTCGACCACCACGTGCGTCTCGAGCCGGTCGTCGGTGGCCGGCAGCATGGTGAGCCCGGGTTTCCAGCGCTCGCACAGGGCGGCCGTGACCTGGGACAGGGGATAGCCGGCGGTGAGCATCTGCGTGCGTACCAAATGGGTGGCCGTGTCTTTGTCGCCCAGGCCGAACCACGACGGCTCGACGCCGTAGGCGGCGAGCTCCTGCTTGACCACCCAGGTCTCGCCGACCCGGCCCCAGCCCCGCTCGGGGTCGTGCGCGCCGCCCAGCGTGTACATCACGCTGTCGAGGTCGGGGCAGATCTGCAAGCCGTGCATGCGCACGTCATCGCCGACATTGACGACGGCCGTGACCTCGGCGCCGATCGCCCGGGCGTGCGCCCGCACGCCGACGAGGAATTTCGCACCGCCGATGCCACCGGTAAGGACCACGATCCGCATGTCGGCCATCCTCCCGCACGGGTATGACAGAACCGCCCGCCGGGTGTCCGGTGGCCGATGCGGCGGCGGTCTACGCTGGGCCGACCACAAATCGTCACGTCAGGGAGAAACCGTGACCAGCCAACCGCAGCCCGTGCCGGGCGAGGTCAAGACGGCCGGCCAGTACCTTCGCCCGCTCCGCGACCTCGCGGTGTACGCCCTGGTCGGTGCCGCCGCCATCTTCATTTTCCTGGCGCTGCTCGATCTGATCCCGGATGGGCAGGGCCAGTTCAGCTACCGCACGCAGGCCAGCTTCGGGGCCTTCGTCAATCTCGAGACGATCGGCTTCCCGCTGGCCGCGGTGCTGCTGGCGGTGCTGGTGCAGCCGCGGCACCCCAAGGCGCAGCTGATCGTGCTGGTCGCCGTCATCGAGTACGCGGTGATGGCGCTCTTCGGCATCGTCTTCGGCGTGTTCATCGGCCTGATCAACGAGGCCGACCACAACGGCGCCCGCAGCGCGCTGGAGGGCCTGCTCGCCCGGGTCGCCTGGCTGGCGGTGTTCGCCGTCGCGGCGTACGCCGTCTTCCAGATCTGGCGCAACATGTTCTACACGCCGCGCCCGAAGCAGCCGCAGCCCCAGCCGGGCATGTACGGCCAGCCCGCCTACAACCAGCCGGGCACGTACCCGGGTCAGCCGGGCTACGGTCCGCCGCCCGGCCAGCAGGGTCAACCGGGTCAACCGGGTCAGCCGGGCCAGCCGGGCTTCCCGCCGCCCCCGCCGCCCGGCGGCTACCCGCCGGCGCCCGGTCAGCAGGGCTACGGCCCGGGCGTGTACGGCCAGCCGGCCCCGGCCTGGAACCAGCCTGCCGCCCCGATTCCCCACCCGTCGGCCGGCCCCACCCAGCCGGTCCCGCCGGGCCCGTTCGCCCCGCCCCCGGCCTCGGCCGTCCCGGCGTCGGGCGTGCCGGCCCCGGCGTCGCCCGCCCCGGAGGCCCCGCCGGCATCGACCTACCCGGCATCGACCTACCCGGCCACGACCTACCCGGCGCCGGCCGAGCCCACCCAGGTGGTCCCGCAGGGCGAGATCAACGACCGCACCCAGAAACTGGGCGACGAACGTCCCGGTTTCGGCCCCGCCGACCAGGACCCGCCCCGTCCGTAGACCGATGTGCCCCGGGCGCCGCCGTGTCCTATTCCACTGCGCGCGCCCGGGCCCGACCGGCGCAACCCGCGACTTTCCGGCCTAGGCTGCACTGCGTGGTTGCAGCCAACGAGTCTTCAGTCCCGTCCACGGTGGCGCCGGGGGAGGAGCCGGTTCCGACCGACGCGAGCATCCGCCGCGCGCTGCGCCGCGCCGCGGACGGCAAGGCGCTGAACACCGATGAGGCGGTCGCCCTGCTGGCCGCGACCGGCGACCGGCTCGACGATCTGCTGGCGATCGCCGGCGGCATCCGGGACGCGGGCCTGCGCGAGGCCGGTCGGCCGGGCGTCGTGACGTACTCGAAAAAGGTCTTCATCCCGCTGACCCGGCTCTGCCGCGACCGGTGTCACTACTGCACGTTCGCCACCGTGCCGCACCGCCTGCCCGCCGCCTTCCTCGAGCGTGAGGAGGTCCTCGAGATCGCCCGCCAGGGCGCCGCGCAGGGCTGCAAGGAGGCGCTGTTCACGCTGGGCGACCGTCCGGAGGAGCGCTGGCCGGCCGCCCGGCAGTGGCTGGACGAGCGCGGCTACAACTCCACCCTCGACTACGTCCGGGCCTGCGCGATCGCCGTGCTGGAAGAGACCGGCCTGCTGCCGCACCTCAATCCGGGCGTGCTGAGCTGGGCCGACCTGCAGCGGCTGAAGCCGGTGGCGCCGAGCATGGGGATGATGCTGGAGACCACCGCGACCCGGCTGTGGTCCGAGCCGGGCGGCCCGCATTACGGCTCGCCCGACAAGGAGCCGGCGGTGCGCCTGCGGGTGCTCGACGACGCCGGCCGGGTGGGGGTCCCGTTCACCACCGGCATCCTGATCGGCATCGGCGAGACCCGGGCCGAGCGGGTGGACGCGATCTTCGCGATGCGGCGCACGGCCCGCGAGTTCGGCCACATCCAAGAGGTCATCATCCAGAACTTCCGGGCCAAGCCCGACACGGCGATGCGCGGGATGCCCGACGCCGAGCTGCGCGAGCTGGCCGCGACGGTGGCGGTGGCCCGGGTCATCATGGGCCCGCGGGCCCGCATCCAGGCCCCGCCCAACCTGATCGACGCCGAGTTCGCCCTGCTGCTGCGGGCCGGCATCGACGATTGGGGCGGCGTCTCGCCGGTGACCCCCGATCACGTCAACCCCGAGCGCCCGTGGCCACAGATCGAGCTACTGCGCGAAAAATCGGCCGAAGCCGGATTTGTCCTGCGGGAGCGGCTCACGATCTACCCCGAGTACGTCAAGCGCGCGAACGAGGGCTGGCTGGATCCGCGCCTGGCGCCGCATGTCAAGGCGTTGGCCGGCGCGGACGGCCTGGCCGACGAAAGCGCGTTGCCAGCCGGAAAACCGTGGCAGGAGCCCGATGACGCGATGGGAAGCGGGCGCATCGACCTGTTCGCCACTATCGACACGACGGGCCGCAGCGCGGCGAAAAGATCAGACTTCGACGACGTCTACGGCGACTGGAAAGAGGTCGCGGCCCACGTCAAGAGCGGCAGCGACAGCAGCACTCCCACCGATGTGCTGCAAGGCCTCAAACTGGCCGCCGAGGACCCGGCCGCGCTCCTGGAGAAGAAGAACGAGGACAAGGCGATGGCCTTGTTCAACGCCGACGGCAGCGCGCTGGACGAGCTGGCCCGCATCGCCGACGACCTGCGCAAGGAGGTCAACGGCGAGGACATCACCTACGTCGTCAACCGGAACATCAACTTCACCAACGTCTGCTACGTCGGCTGCCGGTTCTGCGCGTTCGCCCAGCGCGAGCAGGACGCCGACGCGTACCGGTTGAGCGTCGAGCAAGTTGCCGACCGGGCCGAGCAGGCGTGGCGGGACGGCGCTTCCGAGGTCTGCATGCAGGGCGGCATCGACCCCAAAATGCCGGTGACCGCGTACGCCGATCTGGTGCGCGCCGTGAAGCAGCGGGTGCCCGGCATGCACGTCCACGCGTACTCGCCGATGGAGATCGTCACCGGTGCCTCGAAGGCGGGCGTGCCGGTCAAGGAGTGGCTCGCCGAACTGCGCGAGGCGGGCCTCGACACGATCCCCGGCACCGCCGCCGAGATCCTCGACGACGACGTGCGCTGGGTGCTCACCAAGGGCAAGCTGCCGGCCAGCACGTGGGTCGAGGTCGTCACCGCGGCGCATCAGGTGGGCATCCGGTCCAGCTCGACCATGATGTACGGCCACGTCGACCACCCGCGGCAGTGGCTGGGCCACTTCCGGGTGCTGGCCGGCGTGCAGGACGTGACGGGCGGCTTCACCGAGTTCGTGGCGCTGCCGTTCATCCACACGAACGCCCCGATCTATCTGGCCGGGATCGCCCGCCCGGGCCCGACCTGGCGGGAGAACCGGGTCGTGCACGCGATGGCCCGCATCCTCCTGCACGGCCGGATCGGCAACATCCAGTGCTCCTGGGTGAAGCTCGGCGACGAGGGCACCAAGGCGATGCTCAACGGCGGCTGCAACGATCTCGGTGGCACGCTGATGGAGGAGACCATCTCGCGCATGGCCGGTTCCGAGCACGGCTCGGCCCGCACCGTCGCCGAGCTGAAGGAACTGGCCGCCTCGGCGGGCCGCCCGGCCGTGGAGCGCACCACGGTGTATGGCCGTCGTTAGGACAGACTCTGGCCCGAGATCACAAATCGGGTTAAATTGGGCGTGACGCGCCTCGGCGGCGTAACCCTGTGCGGCTCCGGAGAGATAGGGCTGGAACGGGACCACGACGCGCCGAAGGCGCGCCGGGGAAACGGGCCTATTTATCAGGTTCGGCTTGACGACGCACGTCTTACACGCGTGTAATTTCGGTGGGGTTGCGGGCAGGAGGGGTTCAAGGCCCGCAAAAAACACGCCGCGTGCGTGGGGGGTCAGCGCCGGCAGCGATGCCGGCGCGGAAATTGGGAGGCACGCCGATGGAAGCGCAGGTTGAAGGGGTAGACCTGCTCGGGGACGCGCCCGAGTGGCAGGAGCGGGCGCTGTGTTCGCAGACCGATCCGGAGGCCTTCTTTCCGGAGAAGGGCGGGTCGACCCGCGAGGCGAAGCGGATCTGCGGCCGCTGCGACGTCAAGGCCGAATGCCTCGAGTACGCGCTGGGCCACGACGAGCGCTTCGGCATCTGGGGCGGGCTGTCCGAACGCGAGCGCCGCAAGCTGAAGCGGCGCGTGGCCTGACCGAGGCCGGCCTTACGACAGCTCGTCGGGATCCACCCCGAGCAGGTTGGCGACCTGCTCGATGATCACATCGTGAACGAGGTCGGCGAGGTCCTCGCGGTCCATCGCCCGGAATTCCAGCGGCCGCCGGTAGAGCACGATCCGAGGGGGAAGCTCCTGCCGGCCGGGACGCCCGGGCAGCAGCCGGGCCAGCGGCACCTCGCCGTCCTCGAGCACGTCGGAGTCGTAGACGTTGAGGTCGGGGGGCACGTCCTCCACCGCGAACTCGACGCCGGCCAGCTCCTTGGCATACCGCCGCTCGAGGCTCTCGACCGTGTCGAGCACCAGGTCATCGAAGATCTCGGCCTTGGTGCGGGCGAGCGGGACGGTGGCCGGGACCAGCCGGCCGCGCAGGCCGCGACCGTGCCGATCGCGCCGGGCCGGGTGTCCGGGACCGGCTTTGCGCGTCGCCCTCTCGCTGCGGCGGCGCTCGGGGCTCGTGGTCACCCTGCAAGCCTAGTCCTCCGGCGGCGGCGCACGGTGGCAGCCGGGCTCCGCCGCGTGTCCCCCGAGGAGGGGCGGATGTTTTCGCCCCATCGAGTTGGCGTGTCGTCCGAATCGTGATGCGCGCGGGTCGGCGTGTCGCGCGGCAACGCCCCCCACGTGAGCCCGTGGGGCGATAACGTGCCGCCGTGAGGTCCCCACGGCGCTGCTCCCGGAACGGCTGTCCCCGACAGGCGGTCGCCACACTGACCTACGTCTACAGCGATTCGACCGCCGTCGTCGGCCCCCTCGCGGCGTTCGCCGAGCCACACACGTACGACTTGTGCGAGCCGCACGCGCGCAGCCTCACCGCCCCCCGCGGCTGGGAGCTCGTGCGGCACGACGGCGACTTCGCGCCCCCGCCCCCCACCACCGATGACCTGGTCGCGCTGGCCGACGCGGTGCGCGAGGCGGCCCGCCCGCCGGCCCCGCCGCCGCGCTCCGACGAGCGAGACCTGCCCGGCCACCAGACGGGCCGCCGCGGCCACCTGCGGGTCATCCCGCCGACGCACTGACGCCGACGCACTGGCCAGGCTCGGAAAGCGAGCGACCACTCATCACAGCGCGGTCAGCGCGTATCGCTTCTTGAGCCAGGGCACCAGCGTGCGGTAGGCCGCGATCGTGTCCGGCTGGGCGTAGTCGTGCGAGAGCACGATCGCCCCCGCGTGCGTGTTGTGCTCCACCCGCCGGATCACCTTGGCCCGGTGCTGTGCCGGCGTCTCGCCCTTCGGGTGGTCCCAGTCGCGCGGATCGACCTTCCAGTACAGCGAGCCCATGCCCATCGAGCCGGCGACCGCGACGACGCCGGGCGTGAAGTTGCCACCGGGCGCCCGGAAGTATTTGATCTTCGCGCCGGGCGCGGCCTTGCGGATCTCCGCATCGGTGCGCGCCATGTCGGCCCGGATCTGGGCGGCCGGCTTCTTGCCGAGCTCGAGGTCGTGCCCCCAGGTGTGGTTGCACAGGGTGTGCCCGGCGGCCACGATCTGCCGCACCAGCTCTGGATGCTTCCGCACATTGCGGCCCACCAGGCAGAACGTCGCGTGCACGTGGTGCTGCGCCAGCAACTTCAGGATCTGCGGCGTCTGCTTCGGATCGGGCCCGTCGTCGAAGGTGAGCGCCACGGCCTTGGTGCCGGTGGTCATCCTGCTGCCGGCCGGGCCGACGCCCTTGCGCGCCGACACCTTCCGGGCGACCGCCTTCTTGGACGGCGACGGCTTCGGCTTCGCCGGGCGTTTGGTCGCGCTGGGCGCCGAGACTGCCGGTTTCGCATCCGTACGCGATCCCGGCGTCGTGCCCGCGAAAGCCCGCCCGGCCAGACCCACCATGAGCACGGCAAGGCCGAACAGTAGCAGCTTCCGGGATTGCGGCAACCGCATCAAACCCTCCCCAGGCGGCTCGAGTGCCATCGGCGGCTCGAACCACGACAGTGCCTGCCGGGAGCGCTCCACCACCAGCCGCCCTGCGCGTCTTGGCATGCTTTCGGGAGCTATGTCACGCGAAAGAAGCGCCGGAATGCGGATATTTGCGGCCTTTTTGGACAGCCAGCGAATCAGCCGTTTCACACCAGGAAATACGTGCCGCTCGGTCACGCGGATGAATGCCCCCAAAATGGAGGCGTGGCGTAGCCATCCGGCTACGCCACGATCCCTCCCCCGGGAGACTCAGGACAGCTCGCCCAGCTCTTGTTCGCTGAGCAGGCGCGAACGGATGAGGAAACGCACGCCCTCGGGCGCCTCCAGCGAGAAGCCGGCGCCGCGCCCCGGGACCACGTCCACCGTCAAATGGGTGTGCTTCCACAGCTCGAATTGCGCGGCGGACATCCAGAAGGTGATCGGCTCGGCCACCCCGTCGATCCGCAGCGACTCGAGCAGCACATCGGACTGGCCGGTGCGGAACTCGCCCTCGAGGTAGCACATCGGCGAACTGCCGTCGCAGCACCCGCCGGACTGGTGGAACATCAGCGGGCCGTGCAGCTCCCGCAGCCGCCGCATCAGGTCGGCGGCCGCGGGAGTGACGTCCACCCGAGTTGCCTTCCCCGTCATCTCTAGAAGAAGCCCATCGCCTTGGGGCTGTACGACACCAGCAGGTTCTTCGTCTGCTGGTAGTGGTCCAGCATCATCTTGTGGTTCTCCCGGCCGATGCCGGACTGCTTGTAGCCACCGAACGCGGCGTGCGCCGGGTACAGGTGGTACGAGTTCGTCCAGACCCGCCCGGCCTTGATCGCGCGGCCGGCCCGGTAGGCGAGGTTGATGTCGCGGGTCCATACGCCGGCGCCGAGGCCGTACAGCGTGTCGTTGGCGATCTTGATGGCGTCCGCGTAGTCGGCGAACGACGCCACCGACACGACCGGCCCGAAGATCTCCTCCTGGAAGATCCGCATGGCGTTGTGGCCCTCGAAGACCGTCGGCTGCACGTAGTACCCGCCGGACAGGTCGCCCGGCAGCTCGGCCCGGCCGCCGCCGGCACGCACCTTGGCGCCCTCCTGCCGGCCGATGTCCAGGTACGACAGGATCTTCTCGAGCTGGTCGTTGGAGGCCTGCGCGCCGACCTGGGTGTCCGTGTCGAGCGGGTTGCCCTGCTTGAGGTTCTCGACCCGCTTCACCCCGGCCGCCAGGAAGTCCTGATAGATGGACTGCTGGATGAGCGCGCGGGACGGGCAGGTGCAGACCTCGCCCTGGTTGAGCGCGAACATCGAGAAGCCCTCGAGCGACTTGTCGAGGAAGTCGTCGTCCTCGCGGTTGACGTCGGCGAAGAAGATGTTCGGGCTCTTGCCGCCCAGTTCCAGGGTGACCGGGATCAGGTTCTCCGAGGCGTACTGCATGATCAGGCGGCCGGTCGTGGTCTCGCCGGTGAAGGCGACCTTGGCGACCCGGGGGGATGAGGCGAGCGGCTTGCCCGCCTCGACGCCGAAGCCGTTGACGATGTTGACCACGCCCGGCGGGAGCAGGTCGCCGATCAGCGACATCAGGTAGTGGATCGACGCCGGGGTCTGCTCGGCCGGCTTGAGCACGACCGCATTGCCGGCCGCCAGCGCGGGGGCCAGCTTCCAGGTCGCCATCAGGATCGGGAAGTTCCACGGGATGATCTGGCCGACCACGCCCAGCGGCTCGTGGAAGTGGTACGCGATGGTGTCGTCGTCGATCTCGCCGACCGTGCCCTCCTGGGCCCGGATCGCGCCGGCGAAGTAGCGGAAGTGGTCGATCGCGAGCGGGATGTCGGCGGCCAGCGTCTCGCGGACCGGCTTGCCGTTCTCCCAGGCCTCGGCGACGGCGAGCTTCTCGAGGTTCGCCTCCATCCGGTCGGCGATCTTGTTGAGGATGTTCGCGCGCTCGGCCACCGAGGTGCGGCCCCACGCGTCGGCGGCGCCGTGCGCGGCGTCGAGCGCCTTCTCCACGTCGTCGGCGGTGCCCCGGGCGATCTCGGTGAAGACCTGCCCGGTGACCGGCGACGGGTTCTCGAAGTACTGGCCCTTGGCCGGGGGGACGTACTCGCCGCCGATGTAGTTGTCGTACCGCGACTGGTAGCTGACGATCGAGCCGTCGGAACCGGGCGGGGAGTAGATGGTCATGGCAGTCCTTTGCACCTCTGGGGATCGGTGCTTGCGGACGTTAGTTACCGGAACGTTGCAACCCCGTTGCAAGCCCGTACTCGGCGGCCAGCTGGCGGATCCGGCCGGCGGCCAGCGGGCGGGCCGGCGCGCCCGGCGGCAGGACCTTGGCGTACTCCTCCCACACGTGCAGGTCGTCGGCGCCCCACGGGGCCCGTAGCCAGGCGCGCAGCAGGGCCCGGTCGCGGGACGCGAGGACGGCCGCGCGCAGCTGGCCGTCGATGAGCCGGCGCATCCGGGTCACGCCGGGCGCGTCCGAGCCGGGCAGCAGCGGTCCCGCGTACTCCGCCAGGGCCTGCGCGACCCGGCCTTGCTCGAGCAGGCGGGTCACCGCCCGGAAATCGGCGTCCAGGGCGGCGCGCAGCCGATAGGGGCGCGACTCGAGCAGTTCCGGCCCCAGCGCCCGGCGCAACCGCGACAGCTCGGCGCGCACGGTCACCGGGCTCGCGGCGTCGCCATAAAGATCAAGACCAAGTTCCTCACCGGTACGCCCCTCCGGGTGCGCCAGAAGCAGGACGACCAGCTCGGAGTGCCGGCGGCCGAGCCGGCGCCGCGCCCCGCCGAAGGTCAGCGTGGCCTCGTCGCGCCCGAGCGCGGTCACCCGCCCCGCGACGCCGGGCGGCGTCGTCTCGAAGCCGGCCGCCGGCGCGAGCCGGTGGCTGCCCAGCCGGGCCTCCGCCGCCATCGCGGTGGCCCGGACCAGGGCGAGGCTGTTCGGGTTGGCCAGGTGATCGCCGCCGGTCACGTCGATCGCGCCCAGCAGACGCCCGGTGCCGGGGTCGTGGATCGGCGCGGCCGCGCACGTCCAGCGCTGCACCGACCGGCTGAAATGCTCGGTCGCGAAGATCTGCACCGAGTGGTCGATGGCGATCGCGGTGCCGGGCGCGTTGGTGCCGGCGTGCTGCTCGTCCCATCGGGCGCCGGGCACGAAGTTCATCCGCTCGGCCCGGCGCAGCGCCGAGCCGGCCCCCTCGACCCAGAGCAGCCGCCCGTACGCGTCGCAGACCGCCATCAGGTGGTCGCCGTCCTCGGCCAGCCCACCCAGCAGGTCGCGGAAGAGCGGCAGCGCCCGTGCCAGCGGGTGCGCCGCGCGGTACTCCGCCAGCTCGTCGTCGCCCAGCTCGATCGGCGCGGTGCGGTCGGGATCGGACAGCGCGTCGGCCGAGCGCCGCCAGGACTCCGCGACCACCGATCGGATCTGCGGAACCACGAGGTCGCCGGACAGGAAGCGCTCGTGGGCCCGCCCCACCTGGCGGATGCGCTCGGCGGGATCGGCGCCGTGATCGAGGGCGATCCACGGGTTGGCCACGGGGCACCTCCAGTTCCCCCATCGTGACCGGCCTCACGTCGTCCGACAAGTTCACGCGTAACAGTGGTGCTGCCCGAATGCCATCCGGACGTTTCCGTTGCTCCGTTACTCTCGGCGGGAGTTACCTGGCTGAGGGGGAGAGTTGTCCGATCTGTCCAAGCTCGTCAAGGCCTACGATGTGCGCGGCGTTGTGCCCGACCAGCTCAACGAGTCGGTGGCCCGCGCGCTCGGCACGGCCTTCGTCGAGATGTTGCGCGAGTCGGGTGACGACGCCGATCAGATCGTGATCGCCCACGACATGCGGGAGTCCGGCCCCGGCCTGTCCGCCGCGTTCGGCCGCGGGGTCAACGCCGCCGGCGCCGCCGTGCTCGGCATCGGCCTGGCCTCGACCGACGAGCTCTACTACGCCTCCGGCTCGCTCGGCCTGCCCGGCGCGATGTTCACCGCCAGCCACAACCCCGCCCGGTACAACGGCATCAAGCTGTGCCGGGCCGGCGCCCGGCCGGTCGGGCAGGACAGCGGCCTGGCCGTGGTCCGCCGCCGCGCCGAGCAGCTGCTCGCCGATCTCAACGCGAAGGCCGACGGCCCGGCCCGGGTGGAGACCCGTGACCTGTTGCGCGACTACGCCGCGCACCTGCGCTCGCTGGTCGACCTCTCCGGCATCCGGCCGCTCAAGGTCATCGTGGACGCCGGCAACGGCATGGGCGGCTACACGGTGCCCGCCGTGCTCGGCGACCAGGTGCTGCCGGCCCTGCCGCTGACCATCGTGCCGATGTACTTCGAGCTCGACGGCTCGTTCCCCAACCACGAGGCCAACCCGCTCGACCCGGCCAACCTGGCCGACCTGCAGCGGGCCATCCGCGAGCAGGGGGCCGACATCGGCATCGCGTTCGACGGCGACGCCGACCGCTGCTTCATCATCGACGAGAACGGCGACCCGGTCTCGCCGTCCGCGATCACCGCGCTGGTCGCCGTGCGCGAGCTGGCCAGGTTCCCGGGCAGCACGGTCATCCACAACCTGATCACCTCGGCCGCGGTGCCCGAGATCATCACCGAGCACGGCGGCAAGCCGGTACGCAGCCGGGTCGGCCACTCGTTCATCAAGGCCGAGATGGCCCGCACCAACGCGGTCTTCGGCGGCGAGCATTCGGCGCACTACTACTTCCGCGACTTCTGGTTCGCCGACACCGGCATGCTGGCCGCCATGCACGTGCTGGCCGCGCTCGGCGGTCAGGAGCGCCCGCTGTCCGAGCTGGGCGCCGAGTACGAGCGGTACGCCGCCTCCGGCGAGATCAACTCCACGGTGGCCGACGTGCCGGCCAAGGTCGAGGAGGTCCGCTCGGCCTTCCCGGGCGCCGCCGTCGACGAGCTCGACGGCATGACCGTGACCCTGCCGGACGGCGCGTGGTTCAACCTGCGCGCCTCCAACACCGAGCCACTGCTGCGGCTGAACGTCGAAGCGCCCAAGCCGGATCGCATGGCATCCCTACGTGACGAAGTGCTGGCCATCGTCCGCCGGTAGGATCTGGGGCCTACTGTTCCGTAACACCGTAAGGAGTCGTTCGGTGGCCCTCGATCCGCAGTTGCTGGACATCCTGGCCTGCCCGGACACGCATCACGCGCCGTTGACGTACGACGCCGGGGCGCAGACCCTGACCTGTACGGAGTGCGGACGCGTTTTCGAGGTCCGCGACGACATCCCGGTGCTGCTGCTCGACGAGGCCCGCCGGCCCTCGGCGGAGGCCAACTGATGGCGGGAGTGAACGGGCACCGGGTGGCCGACGAGTCGCTGCTCGACGACGAGAAGTCGATGCTCGACAACGACCCGGGCGGCATGCTGCGGGCCACCGCGTCGGCGGGCGCCCAGGTGCGCGAGTCGGCGGCGCTGGCCGCCGAGACCGACCTGACCGTGCTGGCCGACGAGGGCCGCCCGCGCGCGGTCGTCGTCGCCGGCATCGGCACCGCCGGCCTGACCGGCAACATCCTGGCCACCGTGGCCGGCCACCGCTGCCCGGTGCCGATCATCGGGCACCGCAGCGCCGGCATCCCGGGCTGGGTCGGCGCGGCCGACGTGGTCTTCGCGGTGAGCGCCTCCGGCCGCAGCCCCGAGGCCCTCGCCGCGGCCGAGGCGGCGGTCCGCCGCGGCGCCCGCCTGATCGCGATCGGCAACCCCGACACCGAGCTGCAGGCGATGGCCGAGCGGGCCCGCGCGCCGTTCATCCCGGTGCCCCGCCGCGCCCCGGCCCGCGCCAGCCTCTGGGGCCTCGCGGTCCCGGTGCTGCTGGCCGGCCGCGCCCTTGGCCTGGTCAAGGTCAACGAGGCCGACCTGGCCGAGACCGCCACCCGGCTGGACGCCGACGCCGAGCGCTGCCGTCCGAGCGCCGACTCGTTCGTCAACCCGGCCAAGGCGCTCGCGCTCGGCCTGGCCGGCTCCATCCCGATCGTCTGGGGCTCGTCCCCGCTGGCCACCGTCGCGGCCCGGCGCTTCGCCGACACGCTCGCCGCGAACGCGCGCTACCCGGTGATGGCCGGCGCGCTGGGCGAGGTCGGCCGCGGCCGGGTCGGCCTGCTCGACGGCGTCTTCGGCGGACTGGCCGAGTCGTCGCGCGACATCTTCGCCGACCCCGGCGACGAGCGCGACGACGACGCCACCCGCCTGCGGCTGGTGGTCCTCCGCGACGGCGGCCTCAACCCCGAGGACGACGCCGACGAGCCGGTCGCCGTCGAGGAGCGCCGCGCCGAGGCGGTGCAGACCCTTGCCGAGCGGCGCGGCGTGCGCTGCGACGTGCTCACCGCCGAGGGCGGCTCGGCGATCGAGCGGCTCGCCTCGCTCACCGCGGTGCCCGATTTCGCGTCTCTGTACCTCGCGCTGGCGCACGGGCTCGACCCGATGGCCGTACCCGCGATCAGCGAGATGAAGGAGCTGTCCAACCCCATGCCGGAAGGTATCCAATGAGCGCCGAGGGCGGGACCCGGGCGATCATCGCCGCGCTGACGGCGAACCTGGGCATCGCGGTCACCAAGTTCGTCGCCTGGCTGCTCACCGGCTCGTCGTCGATGCTGGCCGAGGCGATCCACTCGGTGGCCGACTCGGGCAACCAGCTCCTGCTGCTGATCGGCGGCAAGCAGTCGCGGCGCCGGGCCACCCCCGAGCATCCCTTCGGCTACGGCCGGGAGCGGTACATCTACGCGTTCATCGTGTCGATCGTGCTGTTCAGCGTCGGCGGCCTGTTCGCGCTCTACGAGGGCTACCACAAGATCCAGCACCCCGAGGCGATCCACTCGTGGCAGTGGGTGCCGATCGTCGTGCTGGTCATCGCGATCGGCCTCGAGGGCTATTCGTTCATGACCGCGATCAAGGAGTCCAACCACACCCGCGGCAAGACCACCTGGGTCAACTTCGTGCGCCGGGCCAAGGCGCCCGAGCTGCCGGTGGTGCTGCTCGAGGACGCCGGCGCCCTGATCGGCCTGATCCTCGCGCTGTTCGGCGTGGTGCTCACGCTGATCACCGGCGACGGCGTGTGGGACGGCATCGGCACCGGGGCCATCGGCCTCCTGCTGGTCGCCATCGCGGTGGTCCTGGCGATCGAGACCAAGAGCCTGCTGATCGGCGAGGGCGCCACCCCCGAGGACACCCGGAAGATCGAGGCGGCGATCCTGGCCGGCCCCGGCATCGAGCGGATCATCCATATGAAGACGCTGCACCTCGGCCCCGAGGAGCTGCTGGTCGCCGTCAAGATCGCGGTGCCGCGCACCGAGCGCGCCGACGAGCTGGCGCAGCACATCGACGAGACCGAGAGCCGCATCCGCGAGGCGCTGCCGATCGCCCGGGTCATCTACATCGAGCCCGACATCTACCACGAGCGGAAGGCGCAGTCGGCGGCGGCCGAGGGCGCCACGGCCACGGCCGGCTCCTGATAATTTGCCGCTTATGACCGTGTATCCGCTGACCGGCGTGATCCGCCCCTACGCGTGGGGCTCGCACACCGCGATCGCCGACCTCCAGGGCCGTCCCGGCCCGACCGAGGCCCCCGAGGCCGAGCTGTGGCTGGGCGCCCACCCCGACGACCCGTCCACGGTCGGCGGGTCCGCGGGCGGCGTCCGCCTCGACACGCTCATCGCCGGCAGCCCGGCGGACCAGCTGGGGGAGCAGGTGCTGGCCCGTTTCGGCCCGCGGTTGCCGTTCCTGCTCAAGGTGCTGGGCGCCGACGCCCCGCTGTCCCTGCAGGCCCACCCCGGCCTCGAGTACGCCCGCGCCGCGTTCGCCCGCCAGCAGGCCGACCCGGCGCTGCCCCGGAACTACACCGACGCCAACCACAAGCCCGAGATGCTGGTGGCGCTCACCCCGTTCGAGGCCCTGTGCGGCTTCCGGGCGCCCGCCGCGGCCGCCGACACCCTCGAGTCGCTGGCGATCCCGTCGCTGGAGCCGGTCGTCAAGTCGCTGCGCGACGGCGACCTGCGCGCCGCGGTCGAGACCCTGCTGACCTGGCCCGCCGACGACCGCGAGGCTTTGACCGGCGCGGTCCGCGAGTCGGGCGTCTCCGAGCTGGCCGCCGACCTGGCCGAGCGCTATCCCGGCGACCCCGGCGTGCTGGTCGCGCTGCTGCTCAACCACGTTCGGCTGCAGCCCGGCGAGGCCATCTGGATGCCCGCCGGCAACCTCCACGCCTACCTCAAGGGCCTCGGCGTCGAGCTGATGGCGGCGAGCGACAACGTCCTGCGCGGCGGCCTCACCCCCAAGCGCGTCGACGTGGACGAGCTGCTCCGGGTGCTGCGCTTCGAGGTCCTCGACGACCCGATTCTCCGCTCGGTCGAGGTCGCCCCCGGCGTCCGGACGTGGCCGGTCCCGATCCCCGACTTCGTCCTGTACCGCGTCGACCTCGACGGCACCCGCCCACCGCTGGAGGTTCCGGCCGGCGGCCCGCGCATCATCCTGGCCACGGCGGGCGAGCTTTTCGCCGGCGAGTCGGTCGACGGCACCCCGATCGAGCTGTCCCGTGGCCAGGCGGCGTTCGCCCCGGCCGGCGCCGGCCAGATCAAGCTGGCCGGCACCGGCCAGGCGTTCGTGGCCGCCGTCCCCGTCTGACGTACTCCAGGCGTGTCGGTCACGCTCTTTTTCGGTACGAGCCTCGCCCGGAACCCCCACCGCAGCAGCCACCGACCCGGCGCGCCCCGCGACCCAGGCGACACTCGCGCCCGTGCCGCGACCGCCGGGCTGAGCTCGGGGGCAAACGCGCTGAAGCCTGATGAGTTGCTGTTCGCGTGGGGCGGCGACTCATCAAGATCCGGGGCAGCGGGTGCCGGGCGCTCCCGAGGGGTGATGAGTTGCTGTTCGCGTGGGGCGGCGACTCATCAAGATCCGGGGCAGCGGGTGCCGAGCGCTCCCGAGGGGTGATGAGTTGCTGTTCGCGTGGGGCGGCGACTCATCAAGATCCGGGGCAGCGGGT
>NZ_JBHTBJ010000017.1:116118-144506 GCF_042664765.1 Paractinoplanes rhizophilus
GGGTGCCGAGCGCTCCGAGGGGTGATGAGTTGCTGTTCGCGTGGGGCGGCGACTCATCAAGATCCGGGCTGGAACCGCCGGGTGGCGTACCAGCAAACTACGAAATTTCCGGATTTGCTTGACATGAGGAATGCGGAGTGTAAATTCATAACCACGCAGCGTCATTGGTGATCGGGGGGTCCCACGGACGCGCGCGGTACCAAACCGGGGGGATGAACGGGGCGGCGGGCTTTGGCCTGTCGCCCCGTTCGCTATGTCTGGCCCGATCCCGATGTCCGGCCCGATCGGGGGTTTGCCCTTGGCGGCAGGTCAGCCCGGCGGCCGCGGCACTTCCCGGTGTCGCGCGTGGATCGCGGGAAGCGGCGGGACGTGGCTGCTGCGGTTGTGAACGGCCGCGCACCCGTACCCATGGAATTTCTCGTCCGCGGGAAGGACCGAGCCCCCGTCCGCCCGCAGGACGGGGGCTCGATTTGCGGGCGCACGACGGTTGCCGCCGCCGTGATCCCGTTGTTCCCTTTCATTACGGCATGCCCGCTGACCTGCGTGCAAGTGCGTTGTGTGCGGTGCAAGTTGCAGAGCGCTACTCATGTTTGGCTAAGGTGACTGCGTGCCGAGGCCGACGTCGACCGCGCGGCGCGAGCTGGGCAACGAGTTGCGCCGGCTGCGCGCCGACCGGCGTGCGGCCGGGGTCGCCGCCGCGCTCGGCTGGTCCGAGTCCAAGCTCTCCCGGATCGAGACCGCGCACACCGCGATCACCGAGGCCGACCTCGACCGCCTGCTGACGGTCTACGAGGTGCCCGCGGACGACCGGGATCGCCTGCGTGACCTGGCCCGCCGCGGCCGCGCCCGGGCCTGGTGGACGCCCTACCGCTCGTCCGTCCCCGACCCCTACGACGAGTTCGTCGCGCTCGAGGCCGAGGCCGTCTGGATCAGCGAGTGGGAGAGCCAGGTCGTGCCCGGCCTGCTCCAGACCGACGAGTACGCCCGCGCCGTGATCGAGGTGGGCGCCGACGTCGGCGACGAGGCCGTGATCCACCGCCGGCTCGCGCTGCGGATGGCCCGGCAGGCGGTGCTGACCCGGGAGCCGCCGCCGACGCTGCTGATGGTGCTGGACGAGGCGGTGCTCCATCGGGAGGTGGGCGGGGCCGCGGTGCTGCGCCGCCAGCTGACGAAGCTGGCGACCGTGGGCCTCCGGCCGGGCCTCGAGATCCGGATCCTGCCGTTCTCGGCCGGCGCGCACGCCGGGCAGGCCGAGTCGTTCATGGTGCTGGAGTTCGGGGCGGGCACCCGCGGCCCGATCGTGCACAGCGAGGGGCTCATCGGTGGTCTCTTCCGGGTGAAACCCGACGAGGTCGAGGTCTATCGGGACGCCCTCGCTGACCTGCGGGAACGCGCTTTGTCGGCAGAAGACAGCCGAACGGTTATCGCTGAAAGGGAGGAAGCGCTGCGCTGCGCGGCGGCTCCGTGAGCTGAAATGGAGGCGATTGCATCCTGGAAGGGGACAGCCATGCACGCCACTCTCACCTGGCGTAAGAGCACTCGAAGCGCGGCCGCCGGCCACTGCGTCGAGGTGGCGAACGTTCCGTCGGCCGTGCTGGTGCGCGACTCGAAGGACGTCGACGGTCCCGTACTCACCTTCGCCGCCACGGAGTGGACGGGTTTCATCGCCGGGATCCGGGCTGGGGAGTTCGACCGACCCGGAGCCTGAGGCTCTCGCGTCACCCGAACGGGCGGTCCCTGCGGGGGCCGCCCGTTTTCGTGCCCGGGGGGTGCCTACAAACCGTAGGGTAGCCTTGCTAAGGTATGGCCAACCTAACTTAGGGTCGCCTTAGTCAACGGAGTGCCATGCTTGCCACCTACCTCATCGGCCTGCGCGAGGGGTTGGAAGCCACCCTGGTGGTCAGCATCCTCATCGCGTTCCTGGTCAAGTCGGAGCGCACGGACAAGCTCAAGCTGGTGTGGATCGGCGTGGCGGCGGCGGTGGCGGTCTCCGTGCTCTTCGGGTGGCTGCTCAACTACACCGAGACGACCCTTCTGCAGGACTTCAAGCAGCAGGAGCTGTTCGAGGCGATCACCTCGATCGCCGCGGTCTGCTTCGTCACCTGGATGATCTTCTGGATGCGGCGGGCGGCCCGCGGCATCGCCGGCGAGCTGCGCAACAAACTCCAGGACGCGCTGGCGGTCGGCTCGCTGGCGGTCGGCTTCATGGCCTTCCTCGCGGTGGTCCGCGAGGGCCTCGAGACCTCGCTGATCTTCTACGCCGCGGTGCGCGGCGCCAATCTCGACGGCGGTCCGCTGTTCGCGCTGCTGGGCGGCGTCGCCACCGCGATCGCGATCGGCTACCTGATGTACGCGACCGCGGTGCGGATCAACCTGACCGTCTTCTTCAAGTGGACCGGGGTGCTGCTGATCCTGGTCGCGGCCGGCATCTTCAAGTACGGCGTCCACTCGCTGCAGGAAGCGACCATCCTGCCCGGCGGCAACGAGATCGCCTACCACGCGGCGAGCTGGCTCGACCCGTCCACCTGGTACGCCACCCTGCTCGCCGGGATGTTCAACATCACCGCCGAGCCGACCGTGCTCGAGGTGGTCGCCTGGTTCGCGTACGCCGTCCCCGTCCTCGTGCTCTTCCTCTGGCCGGTGCGCAAGCCTGCCCCGGCGCCCACCCCCGCAGCGCAGTCTTAGGAGAACGTCTTGCGTCGCACCCCCTTGATCCTCTCGCTGGTCGCGGTCAGCGCCGTCGCGGCCTGTAGCGACAAATCGGACTCCTCCTCGGCCGCGGGCAGCGGCGGGCCGATCACGGTGAAGGCTTCCGACAGCGCCTGCGAGGTCGCCACGAACCAGATCGAGGCCGGCACCCACGTCTTCGCGGTCTCGAACTCGGGCTCCAAGGTCACCGAGTTCTACGTCTACGCCGCCGGCGACCGGGTGATGGGCGAGGTCGAGAACATCACCCCTGGCCTCTCCCGCGAGCTCCGGGTCGAGCTGCCGGCGGGCACGTACCAGACCGCGTGCAAGCCGGGCATGGTCGGCGCCGGCATCCGCAACGAGCTGACCGTGTCGGGCTCGGCGGCGGCGCTCTCCGAGGACGCGCTGCTGGCCCAGGCCACCACGAGCTACACCCGCTACATCAGCTCGCAGAGCGATGCGCTGGTCGAGAAGACCACCGACTTCGTGACCGCGGTCAAGGCCGGCGACATCGAGAAGTCCAAGCAGCTGTACCCGGTCGCCCGCACCTACTACGAGCGGATCGAGCCGGTTGCCGAGATCTTCGGCGACCTCGACCCGAAGATCGACGGTCGCGAGGACGACGCCACCGCCGAGCTGCCGTTCACCGGCTTCCACAAGCTGGAGAAGGACCTCTGGGTGGCCAAGGACGTCAGCAAGGACGGCGCGATCGCCGACCAGCTGCTCGCCGACGTCAAGGACATCGCCGCCAAGGCCAAGGCCGAGAAGCTGTCCCCGCTGCAGCTGGCCAACGGCGCCAAGGAGCTCCTCGACGAGGTCGCGACCAGCAAGATCACCGGCGAGGAGGACCGGTACTCGCACACCGACCTGTGGGACTTCGCGGCCAACGTGGACGGCTCGCAGGCGGCCGTCGCGGCGCTGCGGCCCGCGCTCGAGCAGCGCGACCCCGAGCTGGTCAAGCAGATCGACACCGGCTTCGCCAACGTCGACAAGGAGCTCGAGAAGTACCGCTCCGGCGACGGGTGGAAGCTGCAGACCGAGCTGAGCCAGGCCGAGCTGAAGGGTCTCTCGGACGTGATCAACGCGGTTGCCGAGCCGATCAGCAAGGTCGCCGGCGTGATTGCGCAGAAGTAGTCATGGCCGAGAACAAGGTTTCCCGCCGCCGGGCCATCGGGCTCGCCGGGGCCGGGGTGGCCGGGATCGCCGGAGCCTCGGCCATCGGCGGTGCCTTCCTGACCGCTGACAAAGCCGTCGAGGCGCCGGTGTCGGACGCCATCGCGTTCCACGGCGCGGTCCAGGCCGGCATTGTCACGCCGGCCCAGGACCGGCTGCACTTCGTGGCGTTCGACGTGGTCACCAAGGACCGCGAGCGGCTGGTGCAGATGCTCAAGGAGTGGACCGCGGCGGCCGCCCGGATGACCGCCGGGCAGGACGCCGGCCCGGTCGGCGCCACCGCGGGCATCCTCGAGGCGCCGCCGGACGACACCGGCGAGGCGATCGGGCTGCCGGCCTCCGGCCTCACGCTGACCGTCGGCTTCGGTCCCACGCTGTTCCGCGACGCGTCCGGCAAGGACCGGTTCGGGCTGGCCGCCCGCAAGCCGGCCGCGCTGGCCGACCTGCCGCACTTCCCGGGCGACACCATCGACCCGGCCATCTCCGGCGGCGACCTGTGCGTGCAGGCGTGCGCCAACGACCCGCAGGTGGCGGTGCACGCGATCCGCAACCTGGCCCGGATCGGCATGGGCGTGGTCAGCGTGCGCTGGTCGCAGCTGGGCTTTGGGCGTACGTCGTCGACGTCCACCAGCCAGGCGACGCCGCGCAACCTGTTCGGCTTCAAGGACGGCACCGCCAACCTCAAGGCCGAGGAGACCGACCTGCTCAAGGAGCACCTGTGGGCGGCGCCGGGGGACGGGCCGGACTGGATGACCGGCGGGTCGTACCTGGTCACCCGGAAGATCCGGATGATGATCGAGACGTGGGACCGCACCTCGCTCGGCGAGCAGGAGGACATCATCGGGCGCACCAAGGGCGAGGGCGCGGCGCTCGGGCAGGCCAAGGAGTTCGACGAGATCGACCTCAAGGGCCTGCGGGGCGACGGCGACCCGCAGATCCCGGTGGACGCGCACGTCCGGCTGGCGCATCCGGAGACGAACAAGGGCGCGCGGCTGCTGCGGCGGGGATACAACTTCGTGGACGGTTCGGACGGGCTCGGCCGGCTCAACGCCGGGCTGTTCTTCATGGCGTACCAGCGGGACCCCCGCACGCATTTCGTGCCGATCCAGCTCAATCTGGCCCGGCACGACGCCATGAACGAGTACCTACGCCACGTCTCGAGCGGCCTGTTCGCCTGCCCGCCGGGGGTATCCGGGCCGGACGACTTCTGGGGACGTGCGCTCTTCGCGTAGGCTGCCGGGAAGCAAGATCGGCACCGGGGTACGCGTGGTTCGGGAGGACAGTGCAATATTGGACCGCATGAGAGCCCGGGTACTCGTCGTCGATGACGACCCAGCGTTGGCCGAGATGCTCGGCATCGTCCTGCGTAGCGAGGGCTTCCTGCCCTCGTTCGTCGCCGACGGCGAGCGCGCCCTGGCCGCGTTCCGCGAAAACCGGCCGGACATCGTGCTGCTCGACCTGATGCTGCCCGGCATGAGCGGCATCGACGTGGCGCGCGCGATCCGCGCCGAGTCGGGCATCCCGATCGTCATGCTCACCGCCAAGAGCGACACGGTGGACGTCGTGCTGGGCCTCGAGTCCGGCGCGGACGACTACGTGGTCAAGCCGTTCAAGCCCAAGGAGCTGGTGGCGCGCATGCGCGCCCGGTTGCGCCGGGGCGAGGACGCGGCGCCGGAGCTGCTCACCATCGGCCCGCCCGGCAACCAGATCACCATCGACGTCCCGGCGCACACGGTGAGCCGCGACGACGACGAGGTCAAGCTCACCCCGCTGGAGTTCGACCTGCTGGTCGCGCTCGCCCGCAAGCCACGGCAGGTGTTCACCCGCGAGGTGCTGCTCGAGCAGGTCTGGGGATACCGGCACGCGGCCGACACCCGGCTGGTCAACGTGCACGTGCAGCGGCTGCGGGCCAAGATCGAGCCCGACCCCGAGCGGCCCGAGATCATCCTGACCGTCCGCGGCGTCGGCTACAAGGCAGGCACCGGCTGATCAGCCCGAGCGGCTAACCTTGCCGCTGAGATGCGCGCTCCCATCTGGCTCCCGATGCCCGTCCGCCGCACCCTCCGGGTGCTCCGGCGGTATTCGCGCGTGCTCGGGCGCCGGTTCGAGCACTGGTCGGCGCCCGCTCGCCGGCAGTGGCGCCGGTCGCTGCAGCTGCGGGTGGTGGCGCTGACGCTGGTCGCGTCCAGCGTCCTGGTCGGCGCGTTCGGTTTCTTCGTGGCGCAGAACAGCGCCCGCATCCTGCTCAACCGCGCCCACGACGAGGTCGCCTCGTCGATGAACAGCAAGGTGAAGTACGCGGTCTCCCAGCTGAGCGTCTACGTCACGGCCGACGACCCCACGCTCGGGCGGACGATCAACACCACGGTCAGCAACCTGGCCGACGGCGACCCGGCCGAGTCGGGCGGCTCGATCGTCTCGATGCGCGCCGACAACTTCCCCGGGTTCGTCCCGGTCACCTCGGCCGACGTCAACACCGACGAGCTGATCACCGAGGACCTGCGGCGGACCGTCGCGGAGGAGGGCAAGGTCGCCGAGCAGGTCCGCACCGCCGAGGTCGGCGGCAACCGGGTCAAATACCTGGTGTACGGGACGACCGTGCCCAGCCGCTTCGGCCACCTCGAGCTGTACTACCTCGTGCCGCTGACCACCGAGGACAGCGCGGCCAACCAGATCCGTACCACCGTGCTGGTCACCGGCCTGGCCCTGGTCATCCTGCTGGGCGTGGTGGCCGGCCTGGTCACCCGGCTGGTCGTGCTCCCGGTGCGCGGCGCCGCCCGCACCGCCCAGCGGCTCTCGGCCGGCCTGCTCGACCAGCGGATGAAGGTGGACGGCGAGGACGACCTGGCCCTGCTCGCCGCCTCGTTCAACCAGATGGCGGCCAACCTGCAGCGGCAGATCGTCCGCCTCGAGGAGATGTCCCGCCTGCAGCGCCGCTTCACCTCCGACGTGTCGCACGAGCTGCGCACCCCGCTCACCACCGTCCGGATGGCGGCCGACCTGATCTTCTCGGAGCGCGAGGAGTTCGACCCGGCGGTGGCGCGCAGCGCCGAGCTGCTGCAGGCCGAGCTCGACCGGTTCGAGAGCCTGCTCACCGACCTGCTCGAGATCAGCCGCTTCGACGCCGGCTTCGCGGCGCTCGACGCCGAGCACACCGACCTCGTCCCGATCGTGCAGCGGGTGACCGACCGGCTCACCGGGCTCGCCGACCGGGCCGGCGTGACGATCGAGCTGCGGGTGCCGGAGACCCCGGTGATCGCCGAGGTCGACCCGCGCCGCGTCGAGCGGGTGCTGCGCAACCTGGTGGGCAACGCCGTCGAGCACGGCGAGGGCCGTCCGGTGCAGGTCACGCTGGCCTGCGACGACGGCGCCGTGGCGATCACCGTGCGCGACCACGGCATCGGCCTCAAGCCGGGGGAGGAGCGCCTGGTGTTCAACCGGTTCTGGCGCGCCGACCCGTCCCGGGCCCGCCAGACCGGCGGCACCGGGCTGGGCCTGTCGATCAGCGCCGAGGACGCCCGCTTGCACGGCGGCTGGCTCGAGGCGTGGGGCGCGCCGGGCGAGGGCGCCCAGTTCCGGCTAACCCTGCCGGTCCGCGCCGGTGACCGGCTGCTGTCCGCGCCGCTACCGCTGATTCCCCGCGACCGGGCGCCGGCGATCGAGGCCACCGCCGCCGTCGAGCCCGACGCGCCCGCGGAGGTGGTGTGATGCGCCGCCTGTTCGCCGTCGTCACCCTGGCCGCGCTGCTGCTGGGCGGATGCGGGATCCCCGACGAGACGAAGGTGACCGTTGTCGGTCCCGGTCCGACCGTGGCGCCCGGGGGCCGCGACAACACCGTCCCCGCGGTGCGCAATACGCGCAACTCGGCCAACACCCCGTCGCAGTTGGTGAGCTACTACCTCGAGGCCGCGGCCGGTGAGCCCGACGGCGCGGTGAACCGGGCCAAGGCGTTCATGTCCGACGACGCCAAGGCGAAGTTCCACCCCGACCCCGAGGTGAAGGTGATCCGGATGAAGGGCATCCCGCTCGTCACCCCGGGCGACCCGGAGATCACCTTCAACGCCCAGGCCGTCGGCATGCTCAAGGGCAACGGCGTGCTGGAGCCGAGCGTCGAGGCCCCCAAGGAGTACAAGCTGCGGGTCGGCCAGATCGCCGGGCAGAGCGGCTACTTCGTGCTGGACTCGCCGAACGTGCTGCTGCTCACCGACACCGCGCTGGACAACTTCTACGCGCGCCGCACGATCTACTTCTGGAACACCGAGGACACCTCCCTGGTCCCCGACCTGCGGTACATGCCGCTCGACGTGCCCAGCGACCAGCAGCCGACGACGATCCTGAGCTGGCTGGTGAACGGCCCGGCGAGCTGGCTCAACGACGTGGCGCACGGCCTGCCGAGCGGCACGGTCGCGCCGGACAACGTGCCCGCGCCCACCAACGGCATCTTCACGGTGACGCTGAGCGCCCAGGCGGTGCCGGCCGGCGACGTCCGCGAGATCGACCGGCTGCGCCGGCAGCTGCAGTGGTCGCTGCGCGAGGGCGCCGATCCGTTCACGCTCGAGCTCAAGATCGGGCATCAGGCCGTGGGCCGGTACTCCGACGACGACTACCTCAGCAGCAACCCGGCGTACCGGCTGGCCGGCCTGCCGGAGCGATTCACGGTCTACGGCGGCGTGATCCGCCGGCTCGCCAAGTCGGCGCAGCCCGGCGCCCCGATCCCCGTGCTCAAGCCGGAGGAGAACAAGAACATCTCGGTCGCCGCGATGAGCACGTCCAGCACGCACACGTACGCGGCGGTGGTGGTCGGCAGCGGCAAGAACGCCAAGCTCAAGGTCGCCGCCGCGCGCACCGGCCAGCAGGCCGCCCTCAAGGAGGTCGGCGGCATCTCCGGTGCGCTCGGCCGCCCGGTCTGGGCGGTCACGACCGACGGCGACCCGTCCGGCGCGGTCGGCCTGATCACGGTGAACGGCAAGCTCTACAGCTTCGGCCCGGGCGGCTCGCCGGCCGTGCCGGTCGCGTCGACGGGCGTGCCGGGCCCGATCACCGCGATCTCGGTCGCTCCCGACGGCTACCGGGTGGCGCTGGTCTCCGGCGGGCAGCTCTACCGCACCACCCTCAAGACCGGCGGCGACGCGCCCACCATGAGCAAGACGGTCGAGCAGATCCTCGCGCCCGGCTTCTCCAGGGTCGCGGCGGCCGCCTGGAGCAGCGAGACCTACCTCGCGGTGGCGGGCGTGCGCGACGACTCGCCGCGGTACGCGGTGGTCGACGTGTCGGTCGACGGCGCGGTGCGCTACACCCGCCTCGACGACGTCGGCAAGGGCGCGATCACGTACCTCACGGCGTACCCGGCCAACCCGGTGACCAAGGGCGAGAACGCCGACAACGAGTCGTACGAGGTGGCCGGCGTCGGGTGGGACGTGCTCACCGCGCCCGAGCGGATCGGCACGGACGCCCTGGCCGGCCCGACCGCCTCGCCGCAGCCGGGCGTGGTCCCGACGGCGCCCTTCTTCCTCGATTGACCGGTGCTCGGAGTCCTCGGCGTGTTCGGAGTCCTCGGCGATCTCGCCGACCTCGTGCTGCCGGCCGCCTGCGCCGGGTGCGCGGCCGATCGGACGCCGCTGCGGCACGGGGTGTGCGCCGGCTGCGCGACCGTCCTGGAAGCGCTGCGGCCGTTCCGGACGGTGCCGACCCCGCCTCCCCCGGGCATGCCGCCGTGCGTCGCCGTGGGGGCCTATCAGGGGCCGCTGCGCGGCGTCCTGCTCGGGTACAAGGAGAAAGGCCGGCACCGGCTCGCACCGCCCCTCGGAACGCTGCTCGCCACGGCGGTGGCCGAACTGGCCCCGGCCCGGCGCCCGGTCACCCTGATCCCGGTGCCGTCGACCGCCGCGGCGGTCCGCGCGCGGCACGGCGACCACATGGCGCGCCTCGCCGCACAGGCGGTGCGCCGATTGCGCGGCGCGGGCTGGAACGCTGGGATGGCACGGCCGCTCGAAGCGTTGCCCCGGCCGGATTCCGCGTCACTGAGTGTCATCGAACGCCGGGCGGCGGCTGAGAGTTCGCTGCGAATCCGCTCCCGACGAATCGGGTTTTCCCGGCACGCGAGGCCGATCGAAGGCACGCTGGTGGTGGTGGACGACATCGTCACGTCGGGGGCCACGCTGGCCGCGGTGAGACGCCGTCTCGAGGAGGTCGACATGCAGGTCGCAGGGGCTGCCGTACTGGCCGCCACGCAGCTGCGGAGAGCGGTTTCGCCCGATTGCCGCCCGGTGGTACCCAAAGGGCGGAAGGTGAACGATCAGCTATCCGAAACGAGGGGTGACGCGGGAGCATCGGCACGTTAGCGTCTTGGTGACGAGGGTAAGCGTCATCGCCTACCCGCCCACCGGGAGAGCGAAGTGGTACCCGCCACCGGAAAGGAGTCGTCTCATTCGCGATCGGTCACGCACGGTGCGCAACGCATCGGCGTCGCCGTAACCACAACCAGCACACCGCGTCGCAGTTCGGCGTCCCCGGCACCGGCCGGCGGGCGCCCGCACAGCACCAACGTTGGGGGAGGTCACGAGTGGACATTGTCGTCAAGGGCCGCAACGTAGAGGTTCCCGACCATTACCGGGAACACGTCGCCGACAAGCTGAGCAAGGTCGAGCGTTACGACCAGAAGCTGATCAGGGCCGATGTGGAGCTGTTCCACGAACGCAACCCTCGCCAGTCCGACAAGTGCCAGCGGGTCGAGATCACCGTCATGACGAGAGGTCCGGTCGTCCGTGCCGAGGCCTGCGCCAAGGACTTCTACGCAGCCCTGGACTGCGCCATCACCAAGCTCGACGGACGGTTGCGCCGCTCGGCCGACCGCCGCCGGGTGCACCGCGGGCGGCACGCGCCCGTATCGGTAGCCGCCGCCACCGCGGGTCTGCCGACAGACCTCACCCGGGCCGCCGCATCGGCCGAGGAGTCATCCGTCGCCACCGCCCTCACCGAGCACGACGATGACCAGCCGTGGCGCATCGTGCGGGAAAAAGAGCACCCCGCCGACCCGATGACCGTCGACGACGCCCTCTTCCAGATGGAGCTCGTCGGCCACGACTTCTACCTCTTCCTCGACAAGGAGAGCGGCCGGCCCAGCGTCGTCTACCGCCGCCGCGGGTACGACTACGGAATTCTGTCGCTAGGCGGACCCGCCTGACCCCGGGCCGCTAGCCATCGAGCCGGGGACCTTCACCTTTCAGGAGGTCCTCGGCCAGGAGCACGAACTGGACGTCGTCCTGGCGAGTGCCGTCCGGTCCGGGCAGGCGCGACTTCAGGTACGCCTCCCGGCGGAATCCCGCCTTTTCCAGCACCCGCTGCGAGCCGAGGTTCGTCGGCAGCGCGCCCGCGATGAGGCGCGCGATGTCGGTCTCGGCGAACGCCCACAGCGACAGCAGCTGGGCGGCCCGGGTCGCGAAGCCGCGGCCGCGGAACGCCGGCAGCATGCTGTAACCGATCATGCCCTGGCCGGTGGGCGGCTCCTGGTAGAACAGGCCGATCTCGCCCGCCGGCGCACCGGTCGCGGATTCGATGATCACCAGGTCGGCCCGGGTGCCCTCCAGCCAGTGCGCCGCTGCGCGGGTGCAGCGCTCCCGGATCTGCTCGGCGGTCGGCGGCTGGGCCGGCACGCTGGTGCGCCACACGTCGGGCAGGCCGCGCAGTTCCAGCAGGAAGCGCTGGTCGCCGGGCCCGAGCGGGCGCAGGATGACGACGCCGTCGGTGAGCTCCCCGCCGGGCAGGTCGGGCAGGACCCGCGGGGTGGGAACGGCCGGGTCGCTCGCCAGGCGGGCGAAGGCGATGAGATCGTCGCGGCCGCCCGCCCGGTTGGGCAGTGCCTGCCGGCGTACGCCCTCTCGGTGGAACCCCGCCGCGAGCGCGACCCGCATGCTCGCCGGATTGTCCCAGTGCGTGAGAAGTTCCAGCCGCTGCAGGCCGGCGCCGAGCGCGTGCGCGCTCAGCGCGCGCACGGCGGCCGTGGCGACGCCGCGGCCGCGCGCCCACGGCCCCACCCAGTAACCGATCTCGGCCTGCCCGCGACTCGGCACGACCTTGTCGAATCCGATCCCGCCGAGCAGATCGTCGGTCTCCGGGTCGGCGATCGCGTAGACCGCGCCGCCCTCGGCGAAGATGGCGGCGACCCCCTCACTGAGGAACCGCTCGGCGTGCGCCAGCGTGAACGGCGACGGCAGCGGGGGCAGGAACCGGTGGCTGAGCGGGTCGTCGTATCCGGCGGCGACCGCTTCGGCGTCGTCCGGGCGATATGCCCTGAGACGCACCCCGGTACCCTTGATCTCAGCGGGGCTCAAGAATCCTCCTGATGATGTTGCCGACAAGCCTCCATCCTGCCGGAAGGGCTTCGCCATGAGCGAACGCGTTGCCGTCTTTCGTGCCGTTTGTGCGGTTAACCCGAGGCTCGGGTCACAGGTTCCGCGGGAGGGTGCCTACGATGGTTCGGCAGACTGTCTAGGGGAGCGCTGACCCGTGTCGATTATGGAAAAGGTCCTACGCGCCGGCGAAGGCCGCATGGTGCGCCGGCTCAAGGCGATCGCGGACGCGGTCAACTCGATCGAGGAAGACTACGTCGATCTGACCGACGACGAGTTGCGCGAGTGCACCGAGCAGTTCAAGGAGCGATACGCGGACGGCGAGTCTCTCGACTCCCTGCTTCCCGAGGCCTTCGCGGTGGCTCGGGAGGGCGCCAAGCGGGTGCTCGGGCAGCGGGCGTACGACGTGCAGCTGATGGGCGGCGCCGCGCTGCACTTCGGCAACATCCCCGAGATGAAGACCGGTGAGGGCAAGACCCTGACCGGCGTGTTCCCGGCCTACCTCAACGCGTTGAGCGGCAAGGGCGTGCACATCATCACGGTCAACGACTACCTCGCCCAGCGCGACGCCGAGTGGGTCGGCCGGGTGCACGTGTTCCTGGGCCTCACCGTCGGGGTGATCCTGCCCAACCGGCCGTCCGCCGAGCACCGCGCGGCGTACGAGTGCGACATCACGTACGGGACGAACAACGAGTTCGGCTTCGACTACCTGCGCGACAACATGGCGTGGTCGAAGGACGAGCTGGTCCAGCGCGGCCACCACTTCGCGATCGTCGACGAGGTCGACTCGATCCTGATCGACGAGGCCCGTACCCCGCTGATCATCTCGGGCCCGGCCGAGCACTCCGCCCGGTGGTATTCGGAGTTCGCCGCGATCGTCAGCCGCCTGCAGCGCGGCAAGGACGGCGAGGGCGACTACGAGGTCGACGAGGCCAAGCGCACGATCGCGGTCACCGAGCGGGGCGTCGCCCGCGTCGAGGACCGGCTCGGCATCGACAACCTGTACGAGTCGGTGAACACGCCGCTGGTCGGCTACCTGAACAACGCCATCAAGGCCAAGGAGCTCTACAAGCGCGACAAGGACTACATCGTCAACGAGGGCGGCGAGGTCCTGATCGTCGACGAGTTCACCGGCCGCATCCTGCACGGCCGCCGCTACAACGAGGGCATGCACCAGGCCATCGAGGCCAAGGAGGGCGTCGAGGTCAAGCAGGAGAACCAGACCCTGGCGACCATCACCCTGCAGAACTACTTCCGGCTCTACGAGAAGCTCGGCGGCATGACGGGTACGGCCCAGACCGAGGCCGGCGAGTTCAACAAGGTCTACAAGGTCGGCGTCGTGAGCATCCCGACCCACCGGCCGATGATCCGGATCGACCACCCCGACGTCATCTACAAGACCGAGAAGGCGAAGTTCAACGCGGTCATCGAGGACATCGCCGAGCGGCACGCCACGGGCCAGCCGGTGCTGGTCGGCACGGTCTCGGTGGAGAACTCCGAGATCCTCTCCCAGCTGCTGCGCCGCCGCGGCATCCCGCACAGCGTGCTGAACGCCAAGTTCCACGCCCAGGAGGCCACGATCATCGCGCAGGCCGGCCGCAAGGGCGGCGTCACGGTCGCGACGAACATGGCCGGCCGTGGCACCGACATCCTGCTCGGCGGCAACCCCGAGTTCCTCGCCTCGGCCGAGCTGCACCAGCGCGGGCTCGACCCGGTGGAGAGCCCGGAGGAGTACGCGAAGGCGCTCGAGGAGGTCCTCCCGGCGTGGAAGGAGGCCTGCGACGCCGAGGCCGAGGAGGTCATCGCGGCCGGCGGGCTCTACGTGCTCGGCACCGAGCGGCACGACTCCCGGCGCATCGACAACCAGCTCCGCGGCCGCTCCGGCCGGCAGGGCGACCCGGGCGAGTCCCGGTTCTACCTGTCGCTGCAGGACGACCTGATGAAGCGGTTCCGGGCCGGTGCGGTCGAGGCGGTCATGGAGCGCTTCAACATCCCCGAGGACGTGCCGATCGAGTCCAAGATGGTGACCCGGCAGATCCGCAGCGCGCAGACCCAGATCGAGGGCCAGAACGCCGAGATCCGCAAGAACGTGCTGAAGTACGACGAGGTGCTCAACAAGCAGCGCCAGGTCATCTACGCCGAGCGCCGGCGCGTGCTCGACGGCGAGGACATGCACGAGCAGATCAAGAGCATGATCGACGACGTGGTCGGCGACTACGTGCACGCGGCCACGGCCGACGGCTACGCCGAGGACTGGGACCTCGAGCAGCTCTGGACCAACCTGCGCCGCCTCTACCCGGTCGGCGTCACCATCGACGACATCGTCGAGGAGTCCGGCGGCGAGCCGAGCGCGATCGACCAGGAGTTCCTGACCCAGCAGCTCAAGGACGACGCGGCCGCGGCGTACGCCGCGCGCGAGGAAGAGCTCGGCGTCGACGCGATGCGCGAGCTCGAGCGGCAGGTGCTGCTCGCCGTCATCGACCGCAAGTGGCGCGAGCACCTGTACGAGATGGACTACCTCCAGGAGGGCATCAGCCTGCGGGCGTACGCCCAGCGCGACCCGGTGGTGGAGTACCAGCGCGAGGGCTTCGACATGTTCAACCAGATGATGGAGGGCATCAAGGAGGAGGCGGTCGGTTTCGTCTTCAACCTCGAGGTCCAGGTCGAGGAGGCCCCCACCGTCACGGTCGACCCGAGCAAGGCGGTGCCGCTGGCGGCCGTCGGCGCGGCCGGCGAAGAGAACATGACCGAGTCGGACCGCGTCGAGGTGCGTGCCAAGGGGCTGGGCGGCGTGCGCCGCCCGCAGAACCTGCAATACACGGCGCCGGCCATCGACGGCGCGGCGGGGGACGGGTCGCCGGCGATCCAGCAGCAGGCGGCGCCCGCCCTGGGCATCGGGCCCGGCGGGTCGCCGGTGCCGGCGTCGCCGGCCCACACGCCGGCCAACGGCCGGGGCGGCCGCGGCGCCGCTCGGGGCGGGGAGTCGGGCGGTCCCTCGCGGAACGCGCCCTGCTACTGCGGCTCGGGCAAGAAGTACAAGCGCTGCCACGGCGCGCCCGGGGCTGCCTGATCCCGGTTTGACGTACGGCCCGTCGGCGTTGCCCGGCGGGCCGTCGTTGTCTCGGCCGCCGTTGCCGATCCCCCTTGAAGCTTGCGGCGCGTCGCGGCATTCGAAGGCAAACGGTGGCAAGCTAAGGCCGTGGAGCCCAGATTCTTGCTTCTGTCGGACGTGGCGACCGAGCTGAACGTGTCCGACTCGCAGGTCTACCACATGGTGCGAAGCGGCGAGCTCCCCGCGATCAAGATCGGCGGCCGCGGCCAGTGGCGGGTGGAGCGGTCCAAGCTGGAGGAGTACATCCAGCAGAAGTACGCGGAAACCGCCGAATGGGTCCGCGGAAATCCCCTCACCGAGCGCGAGCCCGACTGATCTAGCGCCCGGAATGGGCCTCTTCCCGCATCGGTGGTGCTCTTGGAACCGCGCGTTGACGGTCCGTTGCGCCCTCTGCTCGAATGGCTGTCGAAGGCAAACGTAGGTAAACGCAAAGATGTGCGGCCTGACGGAACGGGGTGTGGGTGATGAGGCGGACTGTGGAGATCGCTCCGGAGGGGGCGCGGGCCTCGATCAGCCTGCGCCCGGTTCCGCCGTGCGAGCCGCCGTTCGACGACGAGATCGAGCCGTTGGCGTGGGTTTCCGCCCATCAGCTCGCGCTCGACTGGTCGCGGCCGGCGCTCCTGCGGGCGGCCGTGGCCGCTTCCGAGGCGCTCACCGCGCCGGCTGGCGGGTCGTCTTCCGGGTCGGGTGATGGCCCGGCTTCCTTGCCGGCCGGGGTGGCGCCTTTCGGGGCGGCGGTCGGCGGGTCGCCCGCGCCTCCGGTGGCGGAGGCCTCGCACGACGCCAGGCTCGCGGTGCATCACTTCGTCCGGGCGTGCGTCGAGGTGCTCAACGGGCATCGGCCGCCGGCGCACCTGCGGCGTCTGTCCGTGCCGGCCGTCGCGTCGGCGGTGGTCACTCAGGCCTTGATCGGGGCGCGGCGGGTGGCCCACCTCCGCAAGGCTGGTCCGGGCCGGCGGAGCTCCCGGCGGCCGTCGCCGGTGGCGGTGATCAGGCTGCGGATGTGCGAGCCGCGGCCGGGAGTGGTGGAGGCCGCGGTGGCGCTGGTGACGGGGGAGCGCACGTGGGCGATGGCGCTGCGGATGGAGCTGCACCAGGACGCATGGTCCGCGACGATCCTGCGCCTGATCTGACGGACGTGCGGCGCCGCTGGCGGTCGTGTGTGGCCGAAACCCCCGAGGCGCCCGCCGTGCGGTCGAGGCCGGCGGGCGTCTCGGGCTAATGCTGGGCGGGCTGGGGCTGGGTGGGCTGCGGAACGGCGCCCTCGGCGATCGAGCGGGTCGGGAGGGGGCTGGAGTAGACGACGCTGGTGGTCACCGGGCCCAGGCCGCCGATGCGGCCGGTCACCTCTTCGAGGTGGCGCATCGAGCGGGCCAGGACCTTGAGGACGAAGCAGTCCTCGCCGGTGACGTGGTGGGCCTCGACGATCTCGGGCGTGGTGCCGAGCATGGCGTGGAACGGCCGGTAGTTGCCGGTGGGGTAGCGCAGGCGGACGAAGGCCATGACGGTGAGGCCGATCCGCTCGGGATTGATCGTCGCCTGATAGCCGGCGATCACCCCGGACTCCTCGAGGCGGTGGATGCGCTCGGCCACGGCGCTCGCGGACATCGAGACGGCGCGGGCCAGCTCGGCGTACGTGGCGCGGCCGTCGCGCTGCAGCTCGGCGAGGAGCCGCCAATCCGTACGATCGAGGGGGAAGTCCACGGTCATGGCGGCAATGTACCGGGATTTCCTCGGCAATTGCTGGGAGCCGCCGTGGAATGTGCATGTTCCGCACCACGACGCGGCCGTAGCGTCTTCGGCATGTCGATGACTTCCGCATTCACCAGCGCGAACGTGGGCCCGGCCACCCGGAACGAGCCCGGCCGGGCGGCCGCCTTCTTCGCGGGCCGGCTCGAGTTCCAGACCGACGTGTCCGACGTGCGGGCCGGGCTGCTCGACGCGGCGCCGGGGTTCGTGCTGATCGACACGCGGAGCCGGGCGGCCTGGGAGCAGGGGCACATCCCGGGCGCGGTGCACCTGCCGACGGCCGAGATCCCGGCGCGGGCGGGGGAACTGCTCGACCCGGCGACGCCGGTGGTCACCTACTGCTGGGGGCCGGGCTGCAACGGGTCGACCCGGGCGGCGCTCGCCCTGGCGCTCGCGGGGTACTCGGTGAAGGAGATGATCGGCGGAGTGGAGTACTGGGTGCGCGAAGGGCTGCCCCTGCGTACGCGTGCGGGTGAGGTCGTGGCCGACGCCGACCCGCTCACCGTGCCGGTCGCGGCGATCGATTGCGGCTGCTGAAGCCCCGGCGCGGCACGATCCGGACACGACTGGTGGAATGGGCCTTCCGGGCGCCGCGACAGCGGTGTACTACGGGGACGGTCTGAACCGCTGGAGGAGACGTGCCGATCACCGAGCTGGTCCGGGTGTACGTGCCGGCCACCGTGCCCATGCTCGCGGCCCTGCGCGCCTCCGGAAAGCTGGGCGGCGACGGCATGGTGGCGCACGCGGTCACCCCGGCCCTCCGCGAGTGGTATGCGGAGGGCGACGAGGAGGAGCTGGAGTACGTGGCGTTCACCCGGGCCGCGCAGGGCGCGCTGCAACTGCTGCGGCACGATCCGGAGGCGCCGCGGCGGCGGGTGGTGGTCTCGGCCGACGTGCCGGCCACGTCGCTGGTGCGTGAGGACGTCGAGCTCGGATCCAGCACGGTCCGGCTGCCGCAGCCGATCTCGCTCACCGAGGTGGCGTCGATCCACGTGGACAGCGCGGACGCGGCCGAGCAGGTGGCCGCGGCGGCCGACGTGGTCGAGGAGGCGCTCGCGGGCGATCCCGACGCACAGTTCACCGTCGACGGCGCCGAGGATCACGAACTGGAGTGGTACGCGGTCTCCGAACTCGACGACCTCGCCTGAGAGCCGGGACCGCCTACTCGGTAGTCGCGGAGGTGGCGCTGGCCGACGGCTCGGCCTCCGGCGCCGCCTTCGCTTTCGGCGCGGCCTTGGGCGTGGGCGCGGCCGTCGAATCGGGCTCGGCGTCGGCGGCGGGACGGATCGTGCGGCCGACCGCGATCGTCGCGCTGATGGCGCCGACGAACAGGACGATCAGGGCGCTGTTGAAGCGGGCGCCGCTCAGCATCCGCTGGACCGTGAGCTCGAGCTCGCTGACCCGGCCCGCCAGCTCCAGCACCCGCGACCCGGCCGTCCGGGTCAGGCCCTCGCCGACGGTCAGCAACAGGCCGGGACCGGCGCCGGCCAGCGCGTACAGCGGCCAGGAGACGTCGCCGGCCGGCGCGCGGCGGCGGGAACGCCGCAATACCCCGTACGCGATCAGGCCGGCCGCCAAGCCGGACAGAAACGACTGGAGGAACGTGAACCATTGCGCGGCATTTGCCTGCGACGCCTGGGAGCCGCCGGAGCCCAGGGCGCGCAGCACCGGGTTCTGGAAGATGTTGAGCAGGAAGCCGACCACGAACACCCCGATCGCGGCCCAGCACACCGCGGTCAGCACGCGCGGCTGACGGAAGCCGGCCAGCGCCCCGCCGATGGTGGCGGCCGCGGCGATCGTGCCGCCGACGACCGCGTAGATCCAGCCCTCGGTGTTGATCGTGATGACGGTGAGGGCGCCGAGCAGGCCGAGCGCCAGGCCGGCGCCGGTGGTGACGGCGAAGCGCAACGTGGACCCGAGGTCGCGGCGCCGGGTGAGCAGCGTGATCAGGGCGAGCGCGACGGCCGCGCCGGTGACCAGCGCCGCGGTGACCGCGCCGGGCAACGCGTACGCCGTCGACGTCACCTCCATCTCGGCGTCGGCCCGGCCGGTGATGGTGGCGCGCGCCGACCAGAGCATGGCGGTCATCCAGATCAGCGCGGCGAGCGCGAGGAGAAGACCGTTCGACGAGGGGCGCTCGGCGTCCGGAGTCCTGTCCTGGGCACTCATGAGGCACAGGGTACGCGGTGCGACGACGAGGCTTCCGCCCCCGGTTGCCGGGGCCGCCGGGCACGTGCCGCCACGCCCGGCTGGGGTAGTTGTGTCGATTTCGGAGCCGTCGCGCGCTTTGCCGGCGGCGGCTCGTCCGTTTTCCGCCAGTTATCGCCCGGCATCGCCGTCTGACCGGTTTGCTAGAGCCATTTTAGCTGGTCAGACTCGTGCTCGCCGGTTAAACGCGCCGTCTCGACCCTCGTGGTCGGACTGTCTGTGCGGGACAGTCGTTTGTGGAGACGCAAACTGGACGGATCGGGCGAAATCCTGGACGTGGGCGCGACAAAGTGGCAGCTTAGAAGGCATGCCCGACACTCAAATCAATCCCACGGCTGCCGCTCTGCTCGGCCTGCTTCACGAGGGGCCGATGACCGGCGGACAGCTCATGGCGGCTGCCGAACGCCGCCTCGGGCCCTACTGGTCGATGACGCGGAGCCAGGTCTACCGCGAATTGCCGGTTCTTGCCGATATGGGGTACGTCCGACTCGGCAAGCCCGGACCCCGTTCCAGCCAGCCCTATGCCATCACCGCCGCCGGCAAGCGCGCCTTCAGCCGGTGGCTCGCCGAGGCCCCCGGCCGCGACGCACTGCGCAACCCCGTCGCCCTTCGGGTCGCCTTCGGCGAGCAGCATGCCGGTGGCCAGCTGCAATCGCTCTACACCGAAGCCAGCGAGTACCACTCGGAGGCCCTGGCGATGGCCAAGGAACAGGCGAAGGAGGCGAAGAAGAACGGCGACGCGTACGGCTCGGCCGCCCTCGAGTTCGCCGTCGCCTACCACAAGGCCGCGCTGAGCTGGCTGAAGACCGCGCCGGCGAATTGATGGGCGAAGCACACCGCCCGGCCGGAACGCCGGCCGGGCGGCGTAGTCTTGGGTGTCGTGACCGCTGCCGACTTTGCTGAGCAACTCAAGGCGTTAGACGCCACCCTGCGCAACATCGAGAACGTCCTGGACGTCGACAAGTTGCGCCGGGACAAGGCTGAGCTGGAGGAGCAGGCCTCCGCGCCCGACCTGTGGGACGACCAGGCGCGCGCGCAGGAGGTCAACAGCCGGCTGTCGTACATCTCGGGCGAGATCAGCCGGATCGAGCGGCTGCGCTCCCGGCTGGACGACGCCGGCCTGCTGCTCGAGATGGCCCAGGACGAGAGCGATCAGGGCTCGATCGACGAGGTGGGCGACGAGATCGTCGCGCTCGGCAAGGCCATCGAGGAGATGGAGGTCCGCACCCTGCTCTCCGGCGAGTACGACTCCCGTGAGGCGGTGGTGGCCATCCGGGCCGGCGCCGGCGGGGTGGACGCGGCCGATTTCGCCGAGATGCTGATGCGGATGTATCTGCGGTGGGCCGAGCGGCACGGCTACCCGACCGAGGTCTACGACACGTCGTACGCGGAGGAGGCCGGACTCAAGTCCGCGACCTTCGCCGTCAAGGTGCCGTACGCGTACGGCACACTCAGCGTCGAGTCCGGCACCCACCGCCTGGTGCGGATCAGCCCGTTCGACAACCAGGGCCGGCGGCAGACGAGCTTCGCGGGCGTCGAGGTGATGCCGGTGGTCGAGCAGACCGACCACATCGACATCCCGGAGAACGAGATCCGGGTCGACGTCTACCGCTCGTCGGGGCCGGGTGGACAGAGCGTCAACACTACGGACAGTGCGGTCCGACTCACCCACATCCCGACCGGGATCGTGGTGACGTGTCAGAACGAGAAGTCCCAGTTGCAGAACAAAGCGTCCGCTATGCGAGTTCTGCAGGCTCGGTTGCTGGAGCGCAAGCGTCAGGAGGAAGAGGCCAAGCTCGCGGGCCTCAAGCAGGACACCACCGGCTCGTGGGGCGACCAGATGCGCTCGTACGTCCTGCATCCGTATCAGATGGTGAAGGATCTGCGCACCGAGCAGGAGACGGGCAACCCGTCCGCGGTGTTCGACGGCGAATTGGACGAGTTCATCGAGGCCGGGATCCGTTGGCGCAAGCAGAGCCAGGTCGCGGGCTGAGTGGAGATCCGCCACGGACGGCAACGGCGCCTGAGCGTTCGGTCAGGCGCCGGGCCCGGAAACGCCTGTTCCCGCATGGCCGGTGCAGATTGGCGTACCCGCCGGGGTTGGCGTTTTCGTTACACCGCGTAGACTGCGTTCCCGTGATTCAGCTCGAGAACGTGACGAAGACGTACCCCAAGGCGTCTCGCCCGTCGCTGGACGACGTGAGCGTGGGCATCGAGAAGGGTGAGTTCGTCTTCTTCATCGGTCCCTCCGGTTCCGGCAAGTCGACGATCATCAAGCTGCTGCTGCACGAGGTCACCCCCACGCGCGGCAAGGTCGTGGTGAACGCCAAGGACGTGACGACGCTCAGGTCGTGGAAGGTTCCGCACTTCCGCCGCTCGATCGGGTGCGTGTTCCAGGACTTCCGCCTGCTCCCCAACCGCACCGCGTACGAGAATGTCGCCTTCGCCCTCGAGGTGATCGGCAAGACCAAGGCCGTGGCCCGCCGGGTCGTGCCCGAGGTCCTGGAGCTGGTCGGCCTCGGCGGCAAGGAGCACCGCTACCCGCACGAGCTCTCCGGTGGTGAGCAGCAGCGGGTGGCCGTGGCCCGGGCCTTCGTCAACCGTCCCCTGATCCTGCTGGCCGACGAGCCCACCGGAAACCTCGACCCGGACACCTCGATCGAGATCATGCGTCTGCTGGACCGGATCAACCGGACCGGCACGACGGTCGTGATGGTCACGCACGACTCCAACATCGTCAACCAGATGCGCCGCCGAGTCATCGAGATCGAGAGCGGACGGATCGTCCGCGACCAGGCCCGTGGCGTCTACGGCTGAGTTCGCCCGCGGCTCCGTTGCCGAATCCCCGACCCCCGAATTCGCGGGACGCGGAGTCCCGGAAGGAAACCCCCGATGCGTTTGAAGTACGTGCTCAACGAGGTCCTGGTGGGCCTGTGGCGGAACGTCACGATGACGGTCGCCATGATCATCACCATGTCGGTCTCGCTGTTCATGCTGGGCGCCAGTGTGCTGCTGTACATGCAGGTCGACCAGATGAAGAACTACTACTACGGCGAGATCGAGGTTTCCATCTTCCTGCGGCCGGACGTCACGCCGGCCCAGCGGCAAGCCATCGACCAGGCCATCTCCGGCAACCCGCTGGTCGCCGACAAGACGTACGAGACGCAGAAGCAGGCGTTCGAGCGCTTCCAGGCGCTCTGGGCGGACTCGCCTGACTTCGTGAAGTCGGTCGGCCCGAACAGCCTGCCCGAGTCGTTCCGGGTCAAGCTCAAGGACCCGGAGGAGTACAAGACCTTCGCCGACCAGATGCAGGGCATGCAGGGCATTCAGGACATCATCGACCAGCGCACGCTGCTCGACAAGGTGTTCAACATCTTCAACGGCTTCCAATTCGGCGCCTTGGGGGTGGCGGCCTTCATGGCTGTCGCGGCGCTGCTCCTGGTCGGTAACACCATCCAGGTGGCGGCGTACAGCAAACGGCGAGAAGTCGCGGTGATGAAGCTTGTCGGCGCGTCCAACTGGTTCATCCAGGCGCCGTTCGTGCTGGAGGCGGTGGTGGCCGGCGTCATCGGCGCGGTCCTCGGCTTCATCGTGCTGTTCGTCGGCAAGGTGGTGCTGCTCGATCACAAGCTGCAGGCGCTCACGAGCATCCTGACGCCGGTGCACAACGGCAACGTGTGGCTGATGTTGCCCTTGCTGGCCGGCGTGGGCGCGGTGGTCAGCGCGGTGACCGCGTGGATCACGCTCCGCTTCTACCTCAAGGTCTGACGCTCTTCGCCCGCTACCGGACTGAAGCACACTCCTCGGCCGCGTTCCCATCACGGGAACGCGGCCGTTGGGCGATTTGGGCCATTATCCCCGGTACGGCGGGTACGGTGAGTCCCCGTGTGGTCCAAATGCCGACATAAGACCCTTCTGGCGATATGTGCGTGCTTGGTGAGCATGACGGTCGCTCCGTCCCCCGCTGTCGCCGACGCCGGGGACGCCGCTCGTGCCGCCCGCGCGGTGGACCGTGCTTCCGCCGTACTCGAAAATGCCACCGACCGGGCGCGAGCCGCCGCCCTCCGTCTCGAGGCAGCCACCGCGGCGATGCCCGCCGCCCGGCGGCGCGTCGCCACCTCCCGCGGCGCCGTCGCCGCCGCCATCACCGCGGCCAACACCGCCGGCCGCCGCGCCAACGCCGCCCGGGCCGCCTACGCCCGGATCGCAAGCCACTTCGAGCGGGCGCAGGCCGAGTTCGCCGACGCGCGGGAGCGGGTCGACCAGATCGCCCAGGCGACCTACATGGGCAGCACGTTCTCGCGAATCAACGTGCTCGTCGAGGCCACCGGGCCGGCCGACATCATGGACCGGCTCAGCCTCGTCGACCAGCTCATGCGCACCCAGCAGCAGGACGTCGACCGGCTGATCGCGGCCCGGCGCGACGCCCGCAGCGCGCAGGACCGGGCCGGGCTCGCCAAGCGGGAGGCCGAGGACGCCGAGGCGATCGCCCAGGGCAAGCTGATGGCGGCCCGGGACGCCCAGACCGCGGCGGTGCGCGCCCAGCAGGAGCTGGTGCATCTGACGGCGACCAGGAAGGCCGCGCTGCGCCTGGCCAACGCCCAGCGGAGCGCCGTCCTGGCCCGCTATCGGGCGGCGATCGTGGAGGAGCGGCGCATCCGCGCGGCGCTGCGCGGGTTCTCCATCAAGTCCGGCGGCGACGGCCGGTACGGCGGCGGGCGGCTGCTGATGCCGGTGCGGGGGTGGAAGAGCAGCGATTTCGGCAACCGATACGACCCGTACTACCGGGTCTGGCAGCTGCACGCCGGGACGGACTTCGCCGCTCCCGGCGGGGCGCCGATCCACGCGGCGGCGCCCGGGCACGTGATCCGGGCCGGGTGGAACGGCGGGTACGGCAACTACACCTGCATCAGCCACGGGCGGATCGGCGGGCAGGGCTTCCAGACCTGCTACGGCCACCAGTCGGCGATCCTCGTGCGGGTCGGCGAGTACGTGCATCGCGGCCAGGTGATCGGCCGGGTCGGGACCACGGGCGCGTCCACCGGCAACCACGTGCACTTCGAGACCCGCTTCGACGGGGTGCCCCGCAACCCGCTGCGATATCTGCCCGCATGCCTGTGCTAGTACTCTTGTAGGGTTGTCCACTCAACCTTTCCAAGGGGAGCAATGCCACGCGAACAGGGGCGTAAGGTCGTCGCTTCCAACCGCAAGGCCCGCCACGACTACAGCATCCTCGACACCTACGAGGCCGGCATGGCGCTCACCGGCACCGAGGTCAAGTCGCTGCGGGCCGGCCGCGCGTCGCTGACCGACTCGTTCGGCCAGGAGAGCGGCGGCGAGATCTATCTGCACGCCATGCACATCCCCGAGTACACCCAGGGGACCTGGACCAACCACGAGCCGCGGCGCATCCGCAAGCTGCTCCTGCACCGCGACGAGATCCGCAAGATCCAGGGCAAGCTGCGCGACGAGGGCATCACGCTGGTGCCACTCCAGGTCTACTTCCAGAACGGGTACGCGAAGGTCGAGCTCGCCCTCGCGCGGGGCAAGAAGAGCTACGACAAGCGCCAGGACCTGGCCACCCGCGACGCCCAGCGGGAGATCAGCCGCGCCCTGGGCCGACGCAACAAAGGTGCGGCCTGATCAGGTACTGTGCCGGGCGGCCCTAGATCACCGAAGGGGTGGCCCGCTTGCCCGCAAAGCACTCCGCGCGTCCGCTCGGTCCCGCCCGGATCGTTCTGAGCGCCGCCGCCGCCGTACTCGTCCTGCTGGTGGTCTGGATCGCCGTGCGGGCCGTCGGCCCGGCCGAGGCGACGCTGCAGCCGAAAGTCCAGCTGCCGACGATGCCGCAGGTGCCGATCGCGCCGTCGTCCTCCTCCGCCGCCCCGTCGCCGTCGCTCTCCCCGTCCGCCTCGCCGTCGTCGTCCCCTTCGCCCTCGAAATCCTTGTCGCCGTCCCGTTCGCGATCGCCCCGGCCCACCGCGACCTCACACTCGCCGGTGGCAGAGAAGACCTCCGCGTCGCGGCCGGCCGCGCCCAAGGACAACTTCTCGGTCACCGTGGGCCTCGCGGCCAGTTGGGAGGAGGGGTACGTGGGCGCGGTGCGGGTGCGGAACACCGGCCGGGCCGCGGCGTCTTGGACCGTCACGGTCAGCCACTCCGGCCAGGACAATCTGCGCCTGCTCGGCACGTGGAACGCCCGCGGCTCGCAGCGGGGCGACACCTTGACCTTCACCGGCGGCACGCTGGCCCCCGGCGCGTCCGTGACCTTCGGCTACCAGGTCAGCAAGGCCGGCCGGGGCAACGCCCGCCCGTCCGGCTGCTCCGTCGTGGGCGGCCGGTGTGTCGTGAGCTAAGATTGCCTGGCAACGTTCTGACCAGGGGGTGACTGGTTTCGACTTCGTGTGTGGAGACAGGGGAAGCGAGCCGAGGAAGCCGACGTCGTCTCGAGAATCGGTCGTCGGAAACCAATAAGCGCCGATAACAATCGCGCTGACTTCGCTCTCGCCGCCTGAGGCGAGTAGCGGGTCTGTCGGGCTGGGAGCACCTCCGTCCCAGATCTCCGGCATCAGCTAGGAGGTTGGTCAACCGGTCCCAGTCGTGAGGACCGCGCGACGAGATCAAACACGACTGGCCCCGTCATACCGACTTGCTCACATGATCGGTAGGGGCGAGTAGAGGCAGAGTGAGCTGCGCTCGGAGAAGCCCTGACGAAATAACGAAGGACCCGGGTTCGATTCCCGGCACCTCCACGAGACGGTGGGCGGCGTGTGTTCGCGGACGGCGCGAACCGCGCCGCCTCTTCATATCTGCTCCGGGGGTCGAGCCCCCGGATACCCCACGTTGCGGTTGTTGCGAAGGCTGTATCGTGCTCCATGGTCGTCCTCTTGCCTTCGCCGGGCGAGCGCCGAAGTGCGCATGGAGTTAAGGCCGACTGCGCACGATGACCGCTGCGGTCAGCATGGTCAGTCCGGCGATCAAGCACAACGCCGCTAGGGCTGCTAGAGCGATCGGCTTGTCGACGCCGCCGAACGAGACTGCGGTGAGGACGCCGCCGACCGAGGTCGCGAATCCGCCGCCCGACACGAGGGCCGCGCGGGCAACGGTGGAGCGGTGATCGGCGTCCTGATGGTGCGGCGGTTCAGGGCTGGCTGCGATGGCCATGTCGGACTCTCCTCGGAAACCGGGCTCGCGAAAGTTCGACACGGCGAACCACTGGCGGGCCGTCTCGTGTTCGCCGTGTCGCCGTTGATACTGCCTAACCCGGACGCCGATCACGGAGAGTCGCTTACCCCGCGGGGTCGTCGAGAGCGATTGCGCTGCCTCCAGCACCATGGCGGCTGAGCTGGCCTTTAAGCCAATGTTTGTGCAGTACGTCACAACGAGGTGGAGGATGCCCGTCAGCAGCAGATCGCAACGGACTGTAGTGGTACCAGCGGAAACACTCGCTGAGCGGGGGCCGAGCCCCGACGCCCCGCGGTGCGGTGGTTGCGCTCGGCGTTGGACGTTCTATGGCGCCGGAGCCGAGCAGTCCCGTCGCGGAAAGGGAGCACTGGACGCAAAGGCCCCGGGCCGAGCCCGTACACTCCGCGTGCGGTGGACGCAGTGGATTCGGCGGTTGCGCTCCTGACAGCGTGCCTGATCCGCGATACGGCGGTGTGGTGATCCCGGTTGGCTCGCCCCGGCTGTTTCAGGCAGCCAGCGTCTCGACGTCGTACTTCGGGATCTCGGCGTCTCTGGTCACTAGTGTCAGGTGCTCTACCTGCGCTTGGGCGATGAGCATCCGATCGAACGGATCCCTGTGGATGAGTGGAAGCCGCCCGGCGACGATGCCGTGCTCGGCAGTGATATTCAGATGCTGGAAGCCGCTGTCGCGGAGCCGTTCAGGGAGATCGGCCGGTTTGGCGAGCTTGCCGATCGATTGTTTGATGGCCACTTCCCAGATCGTTGCCGGGCTGATGTAGATGTCCGGTTCGTGGTCGAGCCGCTCTTTGATTTCGGCGGCGAGCGTTGGGTCGTCCGTAAGCCACCACAGCACGACGTGCGTGTCGAGGAGCAGGCTCATGCGAGTCCGAAGTCCCGTGCGATGGACTCATTTACTTCTGGGGAGTCCCAGTCGTCAGCCATGACGAGTTGGCCGGCGAGGGAGCCTCGCCCAACTCGATCGACCCTGCGGTTCAACGGGATCACCTTCGCGACCGGGGTGCCGGCCCGGCTGATGATGATCTCTTCGCCGTGCTCGACGCGGTCGATGATCCGCGAGAGGTTTGTCTTCGCATCGTGGATGTTGAACTGCGCAGCTGCCTCGGACATGGCGACCTCCTTAGCTAAGAGGTTAGTCCAGTGTCCGGTCGGCCAGCCAGTGCTGCGGAGCATACTGCGGAACCATGAGGTCGGAGAGATGCTCTCGGAGCCTCGTCAGTTCGACGGCAGGGTTCAAGTAAGCCGACAGCACCTCCACGGCATTGCGGCCCCCTGCTCGCGGAAAGCGCGAGCCGGGGGCCATTCCGGTATTCCGCTCCGGTGCGAGCCGCCGGTGTCGACCTCCATCGGTTGACACCGCCGACGGCGTTTGCGGCTGGTTCGCGAGGACGAGCCCCGTCGACTGCGGTCAAGGCCGGTAGCATTGAGGCAACAGAGGGCAGACCGCGGAGAGGTGCGAGTCGTGGAGCGTCGTGTGGTCGTGAAGCGTCATATGGTGACCAAAGACGCGGTCAAGCGATTCGCCGTCCGGTCGACCAGGGCATCGGCGCAGCTGGAACGCCGGGCGGTTCCGGCCGGCTACGTGCGCTCGGCGCAGGTCGAGCAACTCTTGGCCGAGCGCCAACCGCGGGCCTGATGTCGCTGACGCCGGGGTATGGTGAGACGCCCGTTCCCGACGATGACTTGGACTCGTTGCACCCGCGCATCCGTGACAGCCTGGGGGAGCCCGTCAGCAAGGCTGCCGTCTACGATCTCGAACAGGCCGTTCAGACGGGCGTTACGGAATTTGTCAAGTCAAATTGAGACGGTTTGTGCCTCGGTTGTTGGCTGGTTGATCCAGGCTTTTTCGGGGAGCTGGGGTGCGCGGGGCCGGCGGGTGAACCGGTCGGGGTGCTGCGCGTAGGCGG
>NZ_JBHTBJ010000018.1:0-137724 GCF_042664765.1 Paractinoplanes rhizophilus
CAGTGAGTGCACGAGCACCTCCCAGCCGAGGCCGACAAATCCCGTTAAAGACCCGAAGCCAGTAAGCAGAAGGGTCAGACCCCGGCGGGAGGTGCTCATGAACATCATCTCTGTAAGCAGAGCAAAGTCCTTGAAGCCCCTTCGGGACTGCCGTGGTGCTGTGTAAATGCGAGGTGAGTTGATCTTCATCCGTTAGTGACGGCTGAGGACGTGTCAGGATTTGCGGGTCAGGTCGCCTCCGGGCGAAGCGGCCTCGCCGCGGACGTCGGGTCGGGCCTTGCCGTCCGCATACTCGAGTGCGTGTACTCGCCGACGAGTAATGCGAAGCGGACGGACGAGCGAAAAAGAGCAAGATGGCCAAGCGACGCCGGGTGGCCAACCTGATGGCGCTGGGCGTCCTGTCCACCGTCGCGTTCCGGCCGATGCACCCGTACGAGATGGCCACTGCCCTTCGCGGGCCAAGCACGGCCTGCCCGAAGAGGCCGAATCGAGTCGCGCGGGCCGCCGCCCCGAGCGCACCGGCCCCGAGCAGCGCTACCGCATCGATTGGCCGGCGTCGGTCTGAGCCACGTGCCGGCGGAACCTCTCCTCGAGGAAGGCCCGGTCGGGCCGCCCGATCACCCGCAGCCGCGCCATCCCGCCGTCGGGCAGGATGTCGAGCCGCACCCGGTCGGCGGCCCGCCCGGACGCCACCGCGAACCGATGCGGCGTGTCCGGGTTGAGCGGCACCCGCGGCAGCACCTCGAACCATTCCCCGCCGTCGAGCGAGCCGTGCACCGAGGCCGCCCCCGGCGCGTTGCCCTTGAAGTGGCTGGTGTCGAGGTCGACGAACTCGATCTCCGACGGCGCCGCCAGCGTCACCTCCACCCATTCGTTGCCGTCGGTGCGGCGCCGGGCCGTCTCCCACCCGTCGCCCATGTGCTGCGCCAGCCCCGGCATCAGCATGTTGTGCGGCCGGCCGAAGAACATGTTGCTGCACCCGGAGATCCGTCCCCCGGCGGCGATCGTGGCCACGTCGAAGACGGCCGGCAGCAGCGTGGGATCGGGCACCACCTCGCCGTGCACGCGCAGCCGGGCCACCCCGCCGTCCGGATGGATCGTCAGCCGCACGTGGGTGAACCGGCGGCGGTCGTCGACCGGGAACAGGTTGCGGGTGTCGCCGTCGAGCGGGGACTTCGGCACGATCGGCACCCAGGTGGCGGCCTGCAGCGCGGCCGGCGCCGGATAGCCGTCGGTGGCCAGCGCGTCGACCGACGCGTGCGTGGGGTAGTTGCCGACGAAGAACGCGGTGTCGACGTCGACGCCGTGGATGACCCCGGGCGCGCCGAGCCGCACGATCGCGACGTCGTGCCCGGGGCTGCGCCGGCGGCGGGTCTCCCAGCCGTCGTACACCTGGCCCTTCTGGTCGAAGGTGCGCGGCGAGAAGGCCGGCGCCGACGGCAGGACCAGGTGGTCGGCGGCCGCGAAGAACTCGTCGTTGGCCCACACCACGCCGCCGCCGAGGGCCCGCGAGGCGAGGTCGGTCCGGGTGCTGAACTCCTCCATCGTGCTACCCCTCTCGCGCGAGAAAACGGCCGCGGGCCTGGTCGGTGGTCACCGTGCGCCCGCGCAGCCAGGTCGTGCGGACCACGCCGTGCAAGACCCTTCCGGCGTACGGCGTGACGGGGTTCCGGTGGTGCAGCCGCCGCGGGTCGACCTCGAAGGCCGCGTCGGGGTCGAACGCGACCAGGTCGGCGTCCGCGCCCGGCGCGATGCGGCCCTTGCCGGTCAGCCCGGCCAGCTCGGCCGGGCGCCGCGCCATCCACTCCACCACGTCGGCGAGCCCGTGCCCGCGCTCGCGCGCCGCCGTCCAGATCACCGGCAGCCCCAGCTGCACCGACGCGATCCCGCCCCACGCCGCCGCGAAGTCGCCGGTGTCGCGCCTCTTCAGCTCGGGCGTGCACGGCGAATGATCGCTGACCACGCACGTGATCAGCCCGTCCGCGAGCGCCCGCCACAGCGCGTCGGCGTTCGCGGCGTCCCGGATCGGCGGGCAGCACTTGAACTCGGTGGCCCCGTCGGGGATGCCGGCCGCGTCGAGCGTCAAGTAGTGCGGACAGGTCTCCGCGGTGACGCGTACCCCCTGGGCTTTTGCCTCGGCGATCAGCGGAAGCGCGCCGGCCGCCGAAAGATGCAGGATGTGCACGCGCCGGCCGGTCACCCGCGCCGCGTCGATCGCCGTGGCGATCGCGGCGTGCTCGGCCGCGGCGGGCCGGGAGGCGAGAAAATCGGCGTACGCGGCGGACGACGCCGCGTCCCGGAGGTGACCGGGATCCTCCGCGTGCACGACGAACAGCGCGTCCACGGCCCGCAGAGCCGAAACCAGCTCGGCCGGGGACACCGGCGGGAACTCGGGAACGCCCGAATCGGCGAGGAAGGCCTTGAACCCGAAGACGCCGGCGTCGTGCAGGCCGGGCAGCGCCGACGCGTTCCCCGGGATCGCGCCGCCCCAGAAACCCACGTCGACGTGGATCTGCCCGCACGCCGCCGCCTGCTTGATCCGCAGCGCTTCCACGTCGACCGTCGGCGGCAGGCTGTTCAGCGGCATGTCGATGATCGTGGTGACCCCGCCGGCCGCGGCGGCCCGGGTGGCGGTCGCGAAGCCCTCCCATTCCGTACGCCCCGGCTCGTTCACGTGGACGTGCGTGTCGACCAGGCCGGGCAGCAGGGCGGTGTCGCCGAGATCGATCTCTTCGGTGGCCTCGATCGCCGCGTCGTACGACGAAACCGACACGATCCGCGAACCGGTCACGGCCACGGCGGCGGGCCGCTGCGCGCCATCGACGACCGTGCGCCGGGAGCGCAGCACGAGATCGGCCATGTCACCGACCTTAGACGGCGGACCGAGGGTTGTTCAGCGCGCTGGGTAATCCACACTGTGGGCGTGACGCGAATCGTGAATCTGGTCTTCGTCGACCCGTCCGGCCGGCTGCTGGGCGCCCTCCCGCCGTTCGAGGTGCCGACGCCGTGGCGGCAGGAGGTGGGTGCGTTCGCCGACCAGCGGTGGCAGGTGCTGCGGATGCTGCACGCGGACGGCCGTGAGGTGACCTACCTGGCCGAGACCGCCGACCCGCCGGCCGGGCTGCTTCCCGCCTCCGCCGATCTCGCGCCGCACCCCCTCCGGGCGCCGTACGCCGAGGTCGGTGGGCCGGCCGCCTCGCTCGCCTGGGCGCGGTCGGTGCTCGGGCCCGGGATCACCGCGCATCAGGTGCGCACCTGGAACCTGTCGGCGATCTGGCGCCTCGACCGGGACGGCCGCACGGTCGCCTGGCTCAAGCAGGTGCCGTCGTTCTTCGCCCACGAGCCGGACGCGTTGCGCCTGGTCGACGCGGTGCGGCCCGGGCTGGTGCCGCCGCTGATCGCGGCCGGCGACCAGGGGCGGATGCTGCTCGCCCACGTCGAGGGGACCGACCGGTACGGCGCGGGCGCCGACCTGTGCGCCCGGATCGCGGAGGCGTTCGTGCCGGTGCAGGCCGAGCTGGCCGGCGCGCCCGGGCTGAGCGTGATCCCGGCCGGCCGGCTGGACGTTCGGCGGGTCGCAGCGCCGTACTTCGACAAGATCGACGGGCTCGAGGCGCTGATCGACAGCCTGCCCGGGCGCCTGGAAGCCGTCGCGGAGTGCGGCCTGCCCGACACCCTCGTGCACGGCGACCTGCACCCCGGCAACACCCGCACCGACGACGCCGGCCGGCTCACCATCATGGACTGGGGCGACTGCACGGTCGGCAACCCGGCCTTCGACATCCTCCGGCTGACCGAGGGGCTCGCGGACCCCGGTCCGGTGACCGAGCTGTGGGCGTACGGATGGAAGAAAGCCCGGCCCGGCACCCGGCCGGAACGTGCCGCCCAGCTGTTGCGCCCGGTCGCCGCGTTGCGCGGCGCCGTGACCTATGCCGCCTTCCTGGACGCCATCGAACCCTCCGAATGGCCCTATCACGCCGACGACGTCCCGGCGTGCCTGTCCGCGGCCGTCGCCGCCTCTATCGTGAAGGGGTGACCGGCCCGCGCGGGGACTACCTCGAGCAGATCCGGCGAGGTGGCGCCGACCTCCCGCCGGAGCTGGCGGCCGCGTTCGCCAAGGTTCCTCGCGAGGCGTTCGTGCCCGACGGCTTCCAGCGCCGCGACGGAAGCTGGGTGCGCCCGGCCGATCCCGAGTTCCTGGCCACGGTCTACAGCGACGACGTGCTGGTCACCAAGGTCGACAACAAGATCCCGGTCAGCTCGTCGAGCCAGCCGTCGCTGATGGCCATCATGATCATGGCGCTGCGCGTGACGCCGGGCCTGCGCATCCTCGAGATCGGCGCCGGCACCGGGTACAACGCCGCCCTCCTCGCTTCGCTCGGGGCGACGGTCACCAGCATCGACGTGCAGGAGGACGTGGCGGTCCGGGCGCGCGCCGCGTTGGCCCGGGCCGGAGTCTCCGGCGTACGGGTGGAGCACGGCGACGGCTACGCGGGTCGTCCGGGCGACCGCTTCGACCGGGTGATCGTCACGGTCGGCATCGGCGGCGTCTCTCCACAGTGGCTGGCACAACTCACGCCCGGGGGTTTCGTGCTCGCCCCCGTGAAGCACGCCGGCACCCATCCCGTCCTGGTCGTCTCGGGCCCGCCCGGCGGCCCGGTCATCGCCACCCCGGTCTGCCCGTCGGGATTCATGCTCGCGGCCGGCCCGCTGACCGCCGACCACCCCGGCGCGTTCCCGTCGCCGGCCGGCCCGCTGCCCGAGCTCTCGCCGGTGGCGCCGCCGCGTTTCGACCCGCCGCTGGACGAGATCGCCTACCGCGACCTGTGGTACGCGGCCGGCGCCTGGAGCCGCCGCGCGGCGCACGTCGCCGTGCCCGGACGGGATCAGGGCTGCCTGGCCCTGCTCGACGAGTCCCGCACCGACGGCGCCGTGATCTATCCGGACGGCAGCATCCACACCGGCAACTCGGCGGATCTCGTGCCGGCGGCCGCGGACATCCTCGACCGGTGGACCGCGGCGGGCCGGCCCACGATGCGGGCCTGGCGGGTGTCGTTCACCCTGACCGGCGATCCGGCGGCGCCGATCTGGGCGCCCGACGCTTGGGAGTTGTCATGACCGATGCCGTGCTGGCTTGGTTGCGCGACCGGGGCGCCGAGTCCGTCCCGCACGCCGGGGGCTCGCTCTACGAGCACCTGGGCCGGGTGGCCGACCGGCTGGCCGGCCACGGCGGGTCGCCGGCGTGCTGCCTGGCCGCGCTGACCCACGCGGCGTACGGGACCGACGGCTTCCCGGTCGTGCTGCTCGACGTCGCCGAGCGGCAGGTACTGCGCGAGCTGATCGGCGCCGAGGCGGAGGAGATGGTCTACCGCTACGGCGGCTGCGACCGCGGCCGCACCTGGCGCGCGCTGCCCGCGACCGGGCTGATCTGGAGCCGCTTCACCGGCCACAGCGAATCGCCGACGCCGGCCGGGGTGCGGGCCTTCGCCGACCTGAGCATCGTCAACGAGCTGGACGTGTACGAGCGCTCGCCGGAGATCGCCGCCAAGGCCGGCGACTATTTCCGGTCGGTCTTCCCGACCTGGGCGCCGGTGGCGTCGCCCGAGGTGATGGCGGACGCCCGGCGCGTGTTCGGCCTGAGGTAGTTCGGACTCCCGACGTGTCGCCTTCCGGCTCAGAAGGCGTTTCGGCGGCGCTCTCGCCAGGGGCGGCCGTCCGGGTCGTAGAAGAGGCGGTAGACCGGCAGCGACCAGAACCGCTGGTGCCACGGCAGGCGCTCGGGGGAGTGCGGGAACACGCGACCAGCCGGCCTTTCCGACTCGCGGCCGTCGTCGCTCCAGGCGCGCAGGCGATCGGCGGTCTCGGTCATCGCCTTGACCGCGGAGACCGGGTCCACCAGGTCCTCGTCGTCGCCCTCCGTCCGGTCCAGGTGCTCGCGCATCAGCCGGATGCGCAGGTCCCGCGCGAACCGCCGCGGCTCGTCGCTCCTCGGGTCGTCGCGGTCCTCTTCGCTCTTCCGGTCGCGGTCCTCATCGCTCTTCCGGTCGTCGCGGTCGTCGTCGCTCGGGTTGCGGTCGGCGCGGGTCTCGTCGAGGATCGCGCACGAGATCTCGCTGTCGTGCGTCCACGAGCGACGGTTGAAGTTGTCGCTGCCGACGCTGCACCAGATGTCGTCGATGACGCAGACCTTGGCGTGCACGTACACCGGGGTGCCTTGATGATTTTCCAGGTCGAAGACGTGGACCCGGTCGGGCGCGGCCAGGTGGCACACCGACAGCGCCTGCTCGCGGCCGATCTCGTTGGGCGGCAGCGCCAGGCGGCCGTCCACGTCCGGATAGCGGGGCACCACCGCGACCAGGTGCAGGGTCGGCGTGCTGCGCAGCGCCTCGGCGAACAGCTGGGCCACCTCGGTCGACCAGAGATACTGGTCCTCCACATAGATCAGGTGCCGGGCCTTGCGGATCGCCTTGGTGTAGGCACGGGCGATGGTGCGCTCCCCGTTCGGCGCGAACGAGTACTTCGGGCGCATGGCCGGATATGTCCGCAACACCTGGACGGCCAGCGTGCCGCACGGCGGCGGATCCGGCGGCTGCGGCGGGAGCGGGTCGGCGTGGTCGTCGGCGTGCTTGAGCTTGTCCATGATCGTGGCGATCGGGCCGTGCTGGTCGAGCGGGGCCGGGTCGGTCCACCGCTCGCGGAAGCTCAGGTCGAGCGCGCCGACCACCGGTCCCCGCAGGGCCAGCTGCAGGTCATGCCATGGCGGATTTTTCCCGTATTTTCCGGACATCTGCACTGCCTGCGGATCGCCCAGGTGCAAGGGCCCGTCCCGGCGGCTGTGGCACAGGTCGATGCCGCCGACGAAGGCCACGTCCCGCTCCGGCTCGCCCGGGTGCCGGATCACCACCAGCTTCTGATGGTGGGATCCACCCCGCCGTACGCGTTGATCGAGCAGCACCTCGCCGCCGGCCGCCCGCACCGCGTCCCCGAGGTTGCGGTTCTCCTCCTCGCTGTAGGCCATCTTGTCCAGATGGGACCGCCACAACAGCCCTTTGACGATCACGCCCCGCTTGGCGGCCGCCGCGAACAGCGACGCCACCGTCGGCCCCTCGTCGCGCAACCGCTCGTCCGGGTCGCCCCGCCAGTCGGTGAAGAACAGGTGGTCACCCTCCCGGAGACTGTCCACCTCGGCGACCAGCCGGTCAAAATACGTTATTCCGTGAATAAGCGGTTCGGCGGTGTTTCCCGTGCACCACGTGGGTATGGAGGAGTCCGGGTTGCCGCGCTCCCGCGTACTGAGGAACCACTCCACCACGCAGCCCCTTCGAGGTCGACGAAGCCCTCACGGTAAGCCCCTTGACGCACCCCCGCACCCTGGACGCCTTCCCCGGAGGGATCAGCCCATGAGCAGTGAGCCACTCACGACCACGCCCGCCGCCTCTGCCTCTGCCACTGCCGCCCCGGCCGTTTCCCCTGCTGTCTCGGCCGCTTCCGTTGCCTCGGCCGCTTCCGTTGCCCCGGCCGCTTCCGTTGCCTCGGCCGCCGCGGCCGCCGAGAAAGGCTTGCTCGTCGCGATCCTGGCGATCGTCCTGCTGGGCGCCGGTGCGATGCTCGTCATGATCTGACCGCGCCGATCGACAGGGTGGTCGGCACCGGCGCCCCGCCTTCGCGAAACTCCCGGAACGCGAAGCCGGCCGCCAGAAACGCCCCCAGCAGCTCCGGCAACGGATAGTGCGTGGCGCCGACCCGGTTGCGCACACCCTCCGTGGTCCACGAGTCCTTCGTCCAGTGACCGTCCACGTACCCCGGCCGGATCACCACCGCCGCGGGGTCGCTGCGGTCCGCGAAGCCGCCGCAGAACGCCGGATGCACTCCGACGTGCACAAACGTGCCGCCCGGGCGCAGGACCCGGGCGGCCTCACGCAGCACCGCCGGGTAGTCCGGCATATCGGTATGCACCATGATCGCCACCAATGCCCCCAGCGCACCGTCACGGATCGGCAGGCGCGTGGCGTCACCCCGGGCGACCGGCAGGCGCTTTTTCGCGTACGTCAACATGCGCGTCGACAGGTCGACACCCAGCGGCGTCCAACCCAGCTCGGCGAGCTGAGCCGCGTGCACGCCGGTGCCGCACCCGAGCTCGAGGACCGGCCCCCGCCCCGGCTCGAGCAGCGCCTCGATCGCCGCCCGAATCCCGATCGGATCCCCCGGAGTGCTGCCGGGGAGGAACTCGGTCTCGTACCAGTCGGCTATCGCGTCATAAACCGCCATCTACGCCAGCCCTCCGCCGTTCCGGTGCTCGCCGTTGCGCTGCCGGCTGTTCCGAAGTTCGTCGTTTTCGGCCCACCGCCGACCCCGCCCTCCCTGGGGGAGCCCCCGCTGGTCATTATCGCGGAAATGGGGCGACGGCGTGCCGCGGGCCGTCGCAGGCTGTGGACGACACGCAACTGTGGACAGACGCCGGCGTCGTGATACCGGGCCTGCCGGCGCGCTTGTCCGGAATCCCGCGGCCGTGACAACGTGTACCTGTGTCGCAGTTGACTGCCGATTCGAAGCGTGCGCTCGAGAGCATCGATCGCTTCGTCGCGGTCGCCGGTGAGATCGCCGAGCTTCCGATCCTGCGCCGGCCGGATTTCCGTCCGGCGGCGGACGCTTTGTACCGGATCGCCCAACTTCTCTTGGATGCGAACGAAAACCTCGCGCGGTGGCTGCACCTGTTCTTGCAGTTCAACTTCCACGGTGGCGACGCCCGTCAGCGGTTCCTTGATCTCGTGCAGCGCTATCGCACGGCAAAGGCCGGGCAGGAGCTGCGGCAGATGAAGTTCCGGTGCGGCGACATCTCGGTCATCTACTGGAACCACGTGGCCGGCAAGATGAGCGAGCTCTATCCGTCGGATGAGCACGACCGCCAACGTGCCGAGATGGCGTTCGGCCGGCTCGCCAATGCCGATGACGACATGGTGGCGCTCATCTACGAGACGGTGGTGGCCGGGATCGACGGATTCCTGGCGGACGCGGAGCGCAACGTCGATCGCTCGGATCTCAACGCGGCGGAGGCCCGGCGGCTGGCCTTCAAGGTCGCGTCGGCGCCGCTGTCGCAGCAGGTGGAACGCCTCGGGGCGGAGTTGTCCGACCTGGTCCTGCGGTATGCGCGGCTGGCCCACCGGTCGGTGACGCTCACGGCTGAGGGCGGATAGTGTCACCCAGATTCGCGCCGTCGAGCAGCACCTGTTCGGGACGTATCCCGGACAGGTCGGTGTGGCGCAGATCGGCGTCCCGCAGGTCCAGCTTCACCGTGGAGCGCCGGAGCAGACGGCCGGCCACGCGGAGCGCCGCCCGCACATCTTCGGGTGGCATGTCCGGACGCTCGCGGAGCTCTCGCGACCGCTCCCGCGTGAAGGCGCCGAGGACCCAGATTATCGTGTCCCGATCGTGCGACGAGTCGTTGCCGATCCGCTCCAGCGCATAGATGCCGCCGATACGTATTGCCGATGAGGCGTCGCCCAGCTGGGCAACGGCTTTCGTGTACCGATCCGTGATGTGGCCGTCCCGGCCCAGCCGGTAGGTGCGCGCGGTGAACCAGAGCGTCACGGCACTTCCGACCAGGACGACGAAACCGATCAACGGGGTCCGGACGTCATTGACCGCCTTGAGTTGCTCCGCGGCCGTCAGGTCGCGCGACGGATGCCGCGTCAACAGGGCCGGCAGGATCCACAGCGTCAGGATTCCGAGGACCACCACGCCGCTCAGCAGAAGCAACGCCCGCCATCCCCACCGCACGGCGTTCCTCGGGCCCATACGAATCTTTGTACGCCCGCGGCGTCAGCGACACCAGGCCGAACCAGCCCACCCGGTCACCGCAGGAAGTCCAGCAGGATCGGGTTCAGCAGGTCGGGGCGCTCGATGCTGGGCAGGTGGCCGACCCAGGGCAGGTGCATCCGGGTGGCCGCGGGCAGCACCCCGGCCAGGTGGTCGGCCACCTCGCTGAACTCGGGGAGGTCGTGGGCGCCGGTGACGAGCAGGGTCCGGGCGGTGATGTCCGCGTACGCGTACTCGTAAGCGGTCTGCGGTGGCTCCTCGGGGACTGCCATCTGGATGTCGAAAACGCGGCGCTGCATGACCCGTACGGAAGAACGGGTTTGATCCGATGCTTCCGGACCCACCCATTGGGTGACGTTCAGATCCACCGCACCGTCGATGTCGCCCGCTTCGAGCAGGGCGTTCTCGCGATCCCAGACGGCGCGCAGCCGCGGGCCGGGCGCGAGGTCGTCGCTGGCGGTGCAGAGCAGCACCAGCGTGGTCACGCGGGCCGGATGGCGGGCGGCGATCTCCAGCGCGACGCGGCCGCCGCCCGAGGAACCGATGATCGCGAAGGGACCGGGGCCGAGCAGGGCGAGCGCGTCGTCGGCGTCGTTGTAGGGCTCGGCGGCCAGCGGGGAGTCGCCGTAGCCGCGCAGGTCGCAGCGGACCGCCCGGAAGCCGGCCTCGGCGAGCGCGGGAATCGTCGGATCCCACATGCGGCGGTCGACCACCGTCGAATGCAGCAGCAGGACGGTGGGGCCGTCACCGGTCACGTCGTGGGCAAGAGTCACGCCGACGACGGTAGACCCCGCCGCCGGACCCACCTGATCTAGGCTGTCCGGCATGGGACGGATCGAGCGCTTCGCCGACCTGGTCGTCCGGGCCGGGGTCAACGTGCAGCCGGGGCAGGGTGTCGTGCTCGACACCGACACCGAGCACCTGGAGATCGCCCGGGCGGTGGTCGAGGCGGCGTACCGGGCCGGCGCCGCCTGGGTCGAGACGATCTGGAGCGACGGGCCGATGCAGCGGTCGGCGGTCGACCACCTGACCGTCGAGCAACTGTCGCGTAGCCGGCCGTGGGCGCTGGCCCGGATCGAGGAGTGGGCGGCCGCGGGCGCCGCGTCGATCGCGCTGGTCGGCGACGCGAACCCGCACCTGTTCGACGGCGCCGACCCGGCCAAGGTCGCGGCGCGCCGGTGGGACGAGGCGCAGGCGCGCCGGCGGGTGCTGTTCGGTCGGATGCGCTGGAGCGTGGTGGCCGCGCCCAACCCGGGCTGGGCCGAGCAGATCTTCGGCGAGCCGGACATGGATCGGCTGTGGGAGGCGGTCGGCACGGCGATGCGGCTCGACTCGCCCGACCCGGCGGCCGAGTGGCAGCAGCGGTCGGCGACACTGACGGCGCGCGCCCGCCGGCTGGACGAGCTGGAGCTGACCGAGGTGCGCTACCTGGGCGAGGGCACCGACCTGACGGTCGGGCTGCCGGCCAGCGCCCGCTGGACCGGCGGCGGCATGATCGACGGCGACGGCATCCCGTACATGCCGAACATCCCGACCGAGGAGGTCTTCACCAGCCCCGATCGCCGTCGCGCGGACGGCGCGATCCGGGTGACCAAGCCCATGGTCATCCTCGGCCAGATGGTCACCGGCCTCCGGGTCGACTTCAAGGACGGCAAGATCATTGACGCGTACGCCGACGAGGGCGCCGACGTCGTGCGAGCGCAGATCGCCACGGACGAGGGATCGAGCCGGCTCGGCGAGGTGTCGCTGGTCGACCGGGACAGCCGGATAGCGAAGGCCGGGATCGTCTTCCGGAACACCCTCTTCGACGAGAACGCCGGGTGTCACGTGGCGTGGGGACAGAGCTTCCCGTTCGCGGTCGAGGGCGGCATGGCGCTCAGCGAGGACGAGCGGGCCGCGCTCGGGCTCAACGTGTCGGCCGTGCACACCGACGTGGTGATCGGCGGGGACGGCATCACCGTCACCGGGACGGGTCCCAAGGGCACAGTCGAGATCATCCGCGACGACGAGTGGGTGCTCTGACCGCCCGCATGCGGGTGCTGGTGCTGGGCGGGACGGGCTTCGTCGGCCGCACCATCGTCGAGCGGTTGCTCGCCGACGGCCACTCCCCGACGCTGTTCAACCGGGGTCGCAACGCCTCACTGTTTCCCGAGGTCGAGCAGCTGGCCGGCGACCGGTATGCGGGCGACTTCGGGGCGCTGGCGGCCGGCTCGTGGGACGCGGTCGTGGACGTGACATCGTACGTGCCGCGGGATGTGGCCGGGGCGATGGACGCGCTCGGCGACCGGGTGGGGCGGTACCTGCTCATCTCCAGCCACGCGGTGTTCGACGGCGCCGGCCCGGCGCTGCGCCCACCGATCCGCGACGCGGTGTGGCCGCTGACGAACGAGACCTACGGCCCGTCGAAGGTCGCCTGCGAGCAGGATGTCGCCGGCCGCTTCGGCGCACGGGCGACGATCGTGCGGCCGGTCAAGGTGGCGGGCCCCTATGACGACGAGAATGGGTTGGTTTACTGGGTGCGGGCCGCGGCTCGGGGCGGCCGGGTTTCGCTGCCCGGGGATCCGGCCCAGCCGATCCAGCTGGTCGACTCGCGGGACCTGGCCCGCCTGGTGGTCACCCTCCTGGCCACCGATCGGGGCGCCGCTTTCACAGCGGCCGGCCCCACCACCACCTTTGCCGGACTTATTGGGATTTGCGCCGAAGCGGCCGGGACGTCGGTGGAGGTGGTGCCGGTGCCGCCGCGAGGCCGGTTCCCCCTGGTGCGGGACCCATCGGTGTGGCCGACGCTGCACCGCACGCCGGCACCGGAGATGGGTGCGCTCACGCCGCTGCTGACGACGGCCCGGGACGTGCTGGCGTGGGACCGCGAGGCGACCGCCTGACGGCTCAGTCGGTGTGCGGGAGCCGGTCGGCCGGCACCACGCCGAGGCGGCCCTTCTGGAAGTCCTCGAACGCCTGGGCCAGCTCCTCCTTGGTGTTCATCACGAACGGCCCGTAGTGCGCCACCGGCTCCCGGATCGGCTGACCGCCCATCACGAACAGCTCCATCGCCGGAATGTTCGAGTCCTGGGCGGCGTCCGCCGTGACCCGGATCGCGTCGCCGGCGCCGAAGACCGCCAACTGTCCGATCTGGATCGGCCGCTTCTCGGCGCCGACGGTGCCGCGGCCGGCGAGGACGTACACCAGCGCGTTGTAGTCCGGCTGCCACGGCAGGTCGAGCTGCGCGCCGGGCTGGAGGGTCACGTGCGCCAGGTTGATCGGCGTGAACGTCGAGCCGGGGCCGGCGTGCCCGTCGATCGAGCCGGCGATGATGCGGATCAGGCTGCCGCCGTCCGGCGTGGTGATCAGCGCCGACTCGCGTCCGCGGATGTCCTGGTATTTCGGGGTGATCATCTTGGCGGCGCGCGGCAGGTTGACCCAGAGCTGCAGGCCGTGGAAGAGGCCGCCGCTGGTCACCAGGTGCTCCGGCGGCGCCTCGATGTGCAGGATGCCCTGCCCGGCGGTCATCCACTGGGTGTCGCCGTTGGTGATCGTCCCGCCGCCGCCCAGCGAGTCCTGGTGGTCCATGATCCCGTCGATCATGTAGGTCACCGTCTCGAAGCCGCGGTGCGGATGCCAGGGCGTGCCCTTCGGCTCGCCCGGCGCGTAGTCGACCTCGCCCATCTGGTCGAGGTGGATGAACGGGTCGAGCTCGTTCACCGGCACGCCGGCGAACGCGCGGCGCACCGGGAAGCCCTCGCCCTCGTAACCGGAGGGCGCGGTGGTGAGGCGGCGAACCGGCCGGAAAGCACCGGTGACGGTGCCGAGGCGGGGCAGGACGAGGACGTCGTCGACGGTGATGGCGGGCATCTCAGGCCTTCCTTACTTTGTCGAAAACCCTCTCGATGACCTCGAGCTCGTCGGGGTCGAGGCGGTCGATGAAGCGGTCCCGCACGGTGACCAGGTGCAGCGGGGCCGCGGACTCCAGCGCGGCCATCCCCTCGTCGGTGAGCACGGCCTCCTGGCCGCGCCCGTCCTCGGGACAGGGCTGCTTGCGGACGAGGCCGCGCTTGACCATCGAGTTGATCTGGTACGTGATGCGGCTCGGCGAGAACACCAGCCGGCCCGCCAGCTCGCCCATGCGCAGCCGGCGGCCGGGCGCCTCGGAGAGCACGACCATGACGTGGTAATCGTTCATGCTCAGGCCGGTCTGGGCGCGCAGGTCGTCCTCGAGATGGGTGTGCAGCGCCCACGAGCTCTCGATGAACGTGCGCCAGGCGCGCTGCTCGTCGTCGGTCAACGGTTCGGCCATGACGAGAACTGTAGCTCTTTCAAATCTTAAATAACAAGGTGCCGAGGGTCACGACGCGTCGCGGATCCGCTCCATCAGCGCCACGAACGCCGCCGGCTGATCGAACATCGACCGATGACCCGCGTTCTTGAGCGTCACGAGCTCTTTGCGCGGCGCCTTCAGCACCGCGTTCCAAAGACCGAGATCGCGTACGCGCGCGGGCACCTCACGGTCACCGGCGACGAAATAGACGGGTACGCCCAGGGCGGGCACCTGGCTCTTGAAGTCGATCGAGCGCACCCGCGGGTAGTAGGCGTCGAACGAATCGAGGAAGCCGGACAGCACGTGGACCTTCTCGAGCGCCCCCAGCTCGGGCGCCTCCGCGTTCTCGATCAGCGCGTCGCCGTTGTCCGTCCCGTACACCCGATCCTCGTTGAGGATCATCGGCTCGTACCCGTAGATGTTGGTGTAGGGCGGCGGGCCGACCTGCGTGAGCCGCGCGACCAGCTCGCCGTCGCCGTGGGCCCGCGCCCACGCCAGCGTGTCCGCGTACTGCGTGCGGTCGCTGGCGGTCGGATCCGCCACCTGCCCGACGCCGACGTAGGCCGCGAAATACCCCGGGCTTTCCTGTACGGCCAGGGTCGCGCCGATCGTGCCGCCCGAATGTGCGACCAGGAGGATCTTGTCGCGCCGGAACCGGGTGCGCAGGTATTCGGTGACGTCCAGGACGTTGCGGGTCTCGTTCGCCACCGTGAAGGTCGGCGTCGGGTCGAGCGCGCCGAACGACCGCGCCCCGCCGCGCCTGTCCATGGTCACCACGACGAACCGCTGCTCCAGCGCCGCGAGCCGCTCGCGCATCGCGCGCAGCTCGGAACCGCCCGGCGACCCGGGGACGAACAGCAGGACCGGGAGGTCGGCGCGGGCGCCCCTGATCATGAGACCGAGCTTCCCCGCGTACGCAAGCTCGGAAATGCCCCGTCGATCGGCGCGGCGCGCCCCGGGACCGCGACCACCACCCCGGTCGCGACCACCACGACGGCCAGCACGCCCGTCACGAACCGGCCCACCCACCGCCAGGGGCTGCGGCTGTGCCGCGTGGAGCCCGCGCCGTAGGCCGCGGCGACCCCCATCGGCAGCAGCGTGAGCAGCGCCTGGAAGCCGCGCCCCACGATCAGCGCGAGGATGCCCAGGGCGGTCGGGCGCGGATAATCCACCGTCGGGCCGGCGAACCCCACCCGCGTCACCTCGGCCGCCACCAGGAACAGCAGCGGCGTCAGCAGAATCGCCCAGCGCGAGCGGGTGTAGCGCCCCGCGAACGCGCCGACCGCGATGCTGCCCAGCAGGATCGCGACCGCCTCGATCGGGAAGACCGGCCCGCGCGGCCGCCAGAAGGCCACGAGCACACCCCAGACCAGCGCTGGAAGCAACCCCACGCCACGGACCATGAGGGGCACGGTAGTGGAAAATCGATGCCGTCTGCTGCCCCGGGACGGCTAACCTGCGTGCCATGATTGCTCGCCTCGCCGTGCCCGATGACGCCGACGAGCTGGTGCGCCTGCGCGCCGTCATGTTGCGCTCGCTGCACGCCGGATCGTGGACCGACGACTGGCGCAAACACGCCCGCGCCACCCTGATCGACCGCCTCGCCGCCGGCACGATGGCGGCGTTCGTCGTCGACCGCCCGGAGGCGACCGGCCTGGCGTCGTGCGCGCTCGGCGTGATCGAGGAGAGGCTCGGCGGCCCCGGCAACCCGTTCGGCCGCAGCGGCTACGTCTTCAGCGTCGCGACCGACGAGGACATGCGCCGCCGCGGCTTCTCCCGCGCGTGCATGACGGCGCTGCTCGACTGGTTCCGCGACCGCGGCGTCACCAAGGTCGACCTGCGCGCGTCGCCGTCGGGGGAGCCGCTCTACCGGTCGCTGGGCTTCGAGCGCACCCCCGACCCCGCGATGCGCCTACGGTTCTAGGGTCCGCAGCATCTGCCAGCCGCGGTGGATCCACGCCTCGGTCCCGCGCCGGAGCTCTTCCGCGCACCGCTCGGCCGTGACCCGGGCGAGCTCGGCGTCCGCCGCGCTCATCCAGCCGTGGCGAAGCGACTCCTCGTACTCGTCCCAGTCCTCGATCTCCACCCGCCCGTCACCCTCGTGCCGCACCGGATCCAGCTCGAGATCGACATACCGCCAGCCGTCCGCGGTGGGCTCGGGCGGAAGGCAGATGTCGATCTCCAGCCGCCGATCGGCTGGCTCGTCGACCCACCAGGCTGCCCACGGACGGCCCGTCGCCAGCCACACCAGCACCGGAACCGCCGACGTGCCGTCATCGTGCGGCGCCTGCCACGGCGAACCGACCGGGCCCCACAGCCACGTGCCATCGCCGTCCTGGGCGATCGGCTGGAATCCGTACCAATGGACGCCCCCGGGGCGCTTGACCTTCGACAGGCTCATCGCTATTCGGGGCGGCCGTCGGCGAGCCACTGCGCCAGGCCGCGCAGGCCGACCGCCCACCGGCCGAGGTCGGTGACCTCGGGGTGCCCGGTGACGACGGTGAGCAGCTCGGCGACCGCCTCGTCCGGCCGGCCGGCGTCGTTGAGGGTCAGGGCGCGGAAGACCCGGACGGAATCGGAGTCGGGGAACTCCCGGCGGGCGCGGTCGAGCACGGCCAGCGACTCGTCCAGGTCGCCCAGCCACCGCAGGGTGCTGGCGTACTGGCACAGGCACCTGCGCAGCGGGTCGCCGTCGAGGCCGAGGGCCAGTGCCCGCTCGTAGTAGCCGCGCGCGGTCTCCTCCTCGCCCGCGGTGTCGTAGGCGCCGCCCACCTCGTACACGAGCACCGGATGGTCCGGGTGCTCGGCCAGCAGCGCCTGGAAGTAGGCGATCGTCGGCGCCATGTTCGCCCGGTCGCGCTGGTCGTAGCCGCGCTGGATCGCATCGGCCAGCTCGGAAGTCACTTCTGATGTCACTGGTGCAGCCCCTACGCGTATCGGACGGTGAAGGTCGTGGGCGCGCCGTCGACCGCCGGCCCGCACCGGACGCTATCGGGCGCGCGTCCGGTCGCGCGGAGGCGGGTGGCACTGTGGCGGCTCACGCGCGGGTGAGTTTCGCGGAGGCGAGTGGCGCTGTGGTGGCTCACGCGCGGGTGGGTGGCGCGGCGGCGCTCAGGCGGCGGGCTGCAAGGCCTGGTGGCCCCGGCCTTCCGCGACCGACGTTTCCGCGACCAAGGGCTCGGCGGTCAGTGGCTCCGCGTCCAGCGGCTCGGCGCCCACGGGCTCGGCCACGAGGGGCTCGGCGGGCGGGGCGGCGACGGCCAGGCGGGCGACCGGTGGGGGCTCGACCGGGATCGGGATGGCCGCGGCGCCGGCGCCGGTGGGGCGCGGCTTGCGCTTCGGGGAGCGGGACGACGTGCTGCCGCCCCGGCCGGGATAGACGTAGAGACCGTTGACCGGGTCGGGGGTCGCGTCGAGGGCCGCGGTCACGACGGGCAGGGACCGGAAGCGATCCCACTCGTCGGCCTCGCGGAACGCCACCTCCAGCACGACGCCGCCGGGGATCACGGTCCACTCCCACTTGCGGGCGCCATTGGTGACGGCCGCCTCCAGGAGGGCCTCACCGTATCCGTCCTTCCACCGCAACGCGGGCAGGACGCCATCGCGAACCTCGATCGACCACCACCGCACGCTCATGCCATCGAAGGTACGCCTCGAAAGCACGCCGCGCGGGTACGCATTCCAGACATCGGGGAGTTGCCGCGAGCGGGGAACGGAAACTCATCTGGCGTGCGTTCCGGGCACCCGGATGACCTGGAAACTTGCACTGATCATGACCGCGACGAAGGCCTGGCCACGCCATTATCATCGACGCGCTATGGCTTACCGGGTGGAGTACAACGGCGAGGACATCGAGCTCGCCACCCTCGATGCCGCCCTCAACTGCGCCCGCAACGCGATCGCCAACGACGTCGACCGCTTCGACGGCTGGGCGGTCGAGCACGACGAGGAGCTCGACGACTGGTTCGTGCAGGCCGTGCGCAACGGCCGCCGGATCGGGCCGACCGCGGTGATCTCCGGACCCGGCGCCCGCGTGGTGGAGGAGTGGGAGCGCCGGGTCTCGTTCATCGGCCGTACCCCGGCCGAGGCGTTCGCGATGGCGGCCGACTGGCTGGAGCGCCGGCCCGACATCGACGTGCTCGGCGATGTCGGCTGGCACCACACGTCCAGCGGCCACCAGCTGCGCATCTATTACCGCGGCTGAGCGGCCACGGTGGCACAGCGGCCGTTCGGTCACCGTGGCCAAACGGCGCCGCGGCTAAGCGGCCTCGTTCTTCAGCGCGTTCTCCAGATCGGCGCGGAGCTTCCGGAAGTCGACGTCGTGGTCGGCCAGGATGCGGGCGGCCAGCCCCTCGCCCTCGCGCAGCAGGCCCAGCATGATGTGCTCGGGGGCGATGAAGTTCTGGTGCAGGCGGATCGCCTCGCGCAGCGAGAGCTCGAGCAGCTTCTTGGCTCGCGGGGAGAACGGGATGTGCCCGCCGCTCGCGTAGAACTTGCCGAAGATGCCGCGCTTGCGCGGCGCGGGCTTGGGCAGGCGCAGCGAGCCGGCGCCGAAGCTTTCCTCGATGGCGGCGCGCACCTTGTCGAGGTCGATGCCGATGGCCTTGAGCGCGGCGGCGTCCTCGTCGTCGGCCTCGGTGAAGGAGAGGTCGGGCCGGTCGGACGGGTAGATGCGCCGGACGTCGGCCCGGGCGGTCGCCAGGTCGAGGGGGCGCAGCAATCGCGCGACGGCGCCGTCCTCCTCGGCCAGCATCGAGAGCAGCACGTGCTCGGTGCCGATGCGGTCGTGGCCCAGGTCGCGGGCCTGTGCCTGGGCACCGACCACAACCTGGCGCGCGGCGGCGGTGAACCGTTCGAACATGTCAGTCCTCCCGTGGGTCGCGCGCCGGCATGAGGTGCGCGTGCTTCTTGTGGACGCCCTGGCGGGTCACGTCGAGCGCGTCGGCGATCTCCTGCCAGGACCAGCCCTGGCGGCGGGCGTTGGCGACCTGCAGGTGCTCGAGCCCCTCGAGCAGTCGGCGCAGGGCGACCACCGCGCGCAGGCCGACCCGGGGGTCGGCGCTGCCGGCGGCGGCGGCGAGGTCGGTTGCCTCAGTCATGCTGTCAACTTACGTTGACGACACCCCCGTCGTCAACCCCGGTTGACACCTTCGGGACGCGCGCACCGGCGTCCGCTCCGCTCCGCGACCAGGACGGCCGGCCCCGTTCACCAGCCTTTGCTCTGCTTACAGAGCGGAAGCACGGAGACATTCGCTGCCGAGTCCGCGCTTCCCCAGAGTGAGCAGAGCAGTCCGCGCTTCCCCGGAGTGAGCAGAGCAAAGCCTTCGGAGACCGTCGCCCGACCGGTGGCGGACGCTGGTAAACAGAGCGTCGGGAGCGAGGCCGGGCGAAAAAGAAGGCCGGCTTCCCGAAGGAAGCCGGCCCCTTTTGGTCGGACGAATCAGCCGCCGTACGTCAGCTCGAACCCGATGATGTCGTTGTAGGCGACCGAAAGCTCCACCGGCCGCGGCACCGGCGCCGTGACCGCGAACGGCGCACCCGCCGGGTCGACAATCTCGACGTACCGCCCGAGCCCCAGCTCCACCGGCCCGGCCGTCACCCGGCCGCCCAGCCGGGCCACGTCGTCGGTCAGCGCGGGGCAGTCGGCCACCTGGAACGACGGCTGCCAGCGGTTGTCGTACCGCCCGGTGATCAGCCCGGCCACCGAGTCGTGCGCCTCGGTCAGCCATTCGCCGCTGCCGAACTCGTGCGTCAGCGTCCACCCGAACACCGAGCCGTAGAACCCCGTCGCGCGGGCCGTGTCGTCGGTCAGCAGGTCGGACCACGCCATCGTGCCCGGCTCGCCGCGCAGCTGGGCGCCCGCGAACCCGGTGGACTGCCAGAGGCCGAAGAGCGCTCCGCCGGCGTCGGCGACGATCGAGCTGCGTGCGCCGGCTCGCTCCTCCGGCGGGGTCAAAATTCTCCCGTACGCCTGGAGCACACGTTCCCAGGTCTCCTCGAGATCGGGAGTCGCGAGGTACGTCAGCCACCCGTCGGGCCGGTCGTGCCGGCTCCGCGAGATGCCGGCGACCGCGCGACCATCGAGCAGGAACCGATCGCCGTCGATCTCCCAGCCGAACAGTCCGGCGTAGAACTCCGCCGCCCGCGCCGGGTCCGAAGTCGTCAGTTCCACCCAGCAGGGGGTCGATGGCGCAAAGCCTCTGATCCTCATGTGCCGCTCCAACCTGGATGTCCCCGAATTGCTGAACACCTTACGGCACCCAATACGCTTCGTCACTACCCAAGGGTTCAATGTCCGGTTTGGCGCGTGTTGCCGCAACGTAGAGTAATTGGTTGAGGGTTCGAATGTAACGCGACCGTTAGGCTGTCGATCAGTCGAGTGTGGATCTGATCAGCATCTCGAACCACACGGTCGAGCCGCGGACCGACGGGTCGGTGCCCCACGAGTCGCTCAGCTCCTCGATCAGCCCGAGGCCGCGACCGCGGCTGCTCAGGCTCGTCTTGGCCTCGGCCGGCGTGCGGATCACGCCGCCCCGGGTGCCGGTGTCGGCGACCGACACCAGCAGCCTCTCCGCGTTCAGGTCGATACCCACCTCGGCCGGCGTGCCGGCGTGCAGCAGCGCGTTGGTGGTGAGCTCGCTGGTGCACAGGACGGCGGACGCGATCACCGGCTCGGGCACCGACCACTGACGCAGGCGGGCGGTCATCCAATGGCGTACCCGGCCCGGGCCGCTCGGATCGGCCGCCACCCGCATCGTGTCGGACCGGCTGCGGGTGACCGCCCGCTCCACCGCGAGCACCGCCACGTCGTCGTCGGTCGGCGGGCCCGGCACCGCCGCGGTCGCCAGCGAGCACAGGTTGCGCGGGTCGCCGCTCGGCGCCGCCGCGGCCGCCGACACCAGCGCGTCCAGCCCGTCGTTCAGCGGGCGGCCGCGCCGCTCCACCATCCCGTCGCTGAACAGCATGATCGTGTCGCCCGGCTCGAGCCGCACCTGGCCGGTCTGCCACCGGCCGCCCAGCCCCAGCGGCGCGCCCGGCGGCACCTTGACCAGCTCGGCCGTGGGCGGCTCGCCGGCCAGCCCGGCGCGGCGCAGCACCGGCGGCGGATGGCCAGCGCTGGCCAGCGTGATGGTGCCGTCCGCGAGGTCGAGCACCCCGTACGCCACCGTCACGAAGATCTCCTCGTTGCGCGACTCGGCGCCCAGCGAGCCGACCAGCCGGTCGAGGCCGGCCAGCACCGCCGGCGGCTCGCTGTCGGTCAGCGCCATCGCCCGCAGCGCGGCCCGCACCTGGCCCATCACCGCGGCCGCCCGCACGTCGTGCCCGGCCACGTCGCCCAGCACGATCGCCAGCCGGTCGTCGGCCAGCCGGAACGCGTCGTAGAAGTCGCCGCCCGCGGCGTTGCCGTCGACGCCCGGCGCGTAGCGGGCCGCGATGCGGAAGTTGTCGAGCTCGGGCAGGTGCTCGGGGAGCATGCTGCGCTGCAGGAGCTGGGCGGTGCCGTGCTGCGCCTCGAAGCGGCGGGCCCGCTCGGCGGCCTGGGCCACCAGCTGGGCGACCGCGCCGAGCAGCGCGCGCTCGGCCGGCAGCCAGGTGTGCGGGGCGCGATAGCCGATGCTCAGCGCGCCGGTCAGCGACGGCGTGCGCAGCGGCAGCACGGCCAGCGCCCGGACGCGCCGCTCGTGCCGGTCGGCCGCCACCTCGCGCAGCGGCTCGCCGTCGGGCACGAACGACGGCCGCCCGTCGCGGGCGGCCGTCACCAGCGGGGCGCGCGCGTCGCCGGGCATGCCCTTCCACACCGGGGGAAGGCGCTCGTCGGCCTCGTCGAGCACGTCGCCGCGCACCCGCCGCACCATGCGGAAGGCGGCGCCGTCGTCGACCGCGAAGGCGCAGTGGTCGACGTCGAACGAGGCCGCCGCGTAGCCCAGCACCACCCGGGCCACGTCGTCGACGGTCAGCGCGACCGCGAGCCGTGCGGTCAGGTCGCCCAGGTTCTGCAGGCGGCGGGTCACCTGGGTGGTCTCGGCGGCCACGGTCAGCACCCCGGCCACGGCCCCGTGCGAGTCGTGCACGACCGAGTGCCCGCGGGTGAAGAACGCCTGCTCGGCCGGGCCGCCCTCGGTGCGGGCCACGGTCAGCTGGGTCTCGGCCTCGAGGAACGGCTGGCCGCTGCGGTAGACCCCCTCGACGACGCCGCCCAGGGTCGCCCAGAGGTCGGCCAGTCCCTCCGGCGCGGGGCGGCCCAGCGCGGCCGGGTGCAGGGAGCCGATCATTTCCGCGTACGCGTCGTTGTAGATCAGCAGGAAGCCGGCGCCGGCGCTGAACGCCATCGGCATCGGGGACGCCAGCACGAGCTCGACGGTGGCCGCGACCGCCGGATCCCAGCTCTCCCGCGCGCCGAGCGGGGTGGCCGGCCAGTCGATCTCGGCGACGATCTCGACGCAGCCGCGGCGGCCAGGCTGGGGCCCACCCGGCTGCGACGGCAGCGCGGGCATCACTGAGGGGCTCACCCCACCCGTCCCGGCCATGAACAAAAGCGTAGCCCGCCTCGGCCATTCGGACGATGCCCCGCCCACCGTCCGTCCGATTCCTGACGGTACGAGTGATGACACCGCGAGCCGAGCGGCGTTGCTCGTTCCGTCTTATGGTCGCAGTGTTCTTGATGACGGCAGGGGAGTGGCGATGACCGATAACGGGATAGGCCAGGGGCTCAGCGACATGTGGCGCTCGGTGCTGTTGTTCCTGCCCAAGGCGCTGGTGTTCCTCGTGATCCTGATCGTCGGGTATGTCGTGGCCCGGCTGCTGCGGACGCTGGTGGCCAAGGGGCTCGGGCGCACCGGCTTCGATCGGGCGGTGTCACGCGGCGGGGTCGGGCGAGCGCTGCGCAACGTCAGCGCCGCCGACCTTTGTGCGAAGATTGTCTTTTATGCGGTCCTGCTGTTCGCGCTCCAGCTGGCGTTCGGGATCTGGGGTCCCAACCCGGTCAGCGACCTGCTCACGGCGCTGATCGCGTGGCTGCCGCGGGCGTTCGTGGCGATCGTCATCGTGGTGGTGGCCGCGGCGATCGCCGGCGCCGTCCACGATCTGATCGCGAGCGCGCTGGGCGGCCTCGGGTACGGGCGGGTGCTGGCCCGGGCGGTGGCGATCGTGATCGTGGCGCTGGGCGTGATCGCGGCGCTGGACCAGGTGCAGATCGCCACGTCGGTCACGCAGCCGCTGCTGATCGCGGTGCTGGCCACGGTCGCCGGCGTGGTGATCGTCGGGGTCGGCGGCGGGCTGGTCCGGCCCATGCAGCAGCGGTGGGAGGGGTGGCTGGATCGCGCCTCGACCGAGACCAGCGCGATCCGCGAGCATGCGAAGGCGTATGCGGACGAGCGCCGTGCCGAGGAGGCCCGTCGTGCCGAGGAGGCGCGGCTCGCGGAGGAGGCCCGGCTGGCGAAGGAAGCCGAGGAGGCGCGGCTCGCGGAGGAGGCCCGCCTCGCGAAGGAAGCCGAGGAAGCCCGCCTCGCGAAGGAAGCGGAGGAGGCCCGGAAAGCCGAGGAAGCCCGGAAAGCCGAGGAGGCCAGGAGGGCTGAGGAGGCCCGGAAAGCCGAGGCGGCCAGGAGGGCTGAGGAGGCCCGCCGGGCGGAGGAGGCACGAAAGGCCGAGGAGGCTCGGAAGGCCGCGCAAGCCGAGCCGCCTCCGGATGACACCCAGGTCATCCCGACCCCGCGTGGCCGCCGCGTCACCGACGGCGCCGACGCCGAGCAGCGTGCCGACTTCGTCCCGGGCTTCGACGCCGACCCCGATGCCACCACGATCATCACCTCGGACACCGCCGACACCACGATCATCAACCCCGGTGCCGACGACACGGTGGTGATCGCCGGCGACGAGACCCAGGTGATCTCCGCGGACGATGTCACGCAGGACGTCACGCGGGACGACACCACCCAGGACGTCACGGCCGAGGACCGCCGCAAGCCGAGGAGATAGCGCCGCCGACATAGAAGGCCGCCACCGGGTACGAAACCCGGCGGCGGCCCGGGTCGGACAGCCTGTGGAGCGGTGGGGCGTGCGATCAGCCGGCCTCGGGCAGGGTGCGGGCGAGCGCGCACACGGCCAGCAGCCGGCGCATCACCCAATCGTTCTCCGACCAGTCGATCGGGCCGACCGGCGGCCGCCAGCCGTGGGTGAAGGCGGCGTCGCGCACGCCCTCGGCGTACGCGGCGAGCAGGACCGCGGTCAGTGGGCGGACGTCCGCGGACAGGCTGTCGCGGATGCCGGCCGAGTGCTGGTCGACGACGGCCATCAGGCCCGGGCTGACGTCGGCGGCGTCGAGGCCGCTGACGCCCACCGTGTCGTGGAGCTCGGCGAGGCAGGCGTAGGCGGAACGGAGGGCAGCACGGGCGGCGGCGCCGCTGAACAGGCCATTCATGAGAAGGAAAGCTACGGAGACCGGGGTAGGGAAAGGTATTCCGTACAGGTGCAGGTCGGTTGAAGGAGAACGACTTTTCCGCAACGTCACGCCCGGGCACTGGACGTTCCAGCCGGTGGAGGGCGCCTATTCGGCCGGTTCCATCGACGACGGCCGGCGGCGCTGGGCGTCGTCGGCCAGGATCACGGTGGCCACGCAGAGGGCGACGACCACGGCGAACAGCCAGGACGCGTCGTGGACGACCTTGGCGGCCACCGGCGCCTGGAAGGCGGCCAGCAGGAAACCGACCCAGGCGTACCGACGCTGGCGTTCGGACAGGAAACCGGCAGATCGCATTCGGCCAGTTTGTCGCGGTCGTCGGGGATCGCCGTCACCCGTTCGGCCGATTCTCCGTTGTCCGATAGTGCTCTCAGGATTGCGCCCACACGGCTCAACAGTTCGCGGGATGGTCGCGTTGTTGCTGGTCGGCGCGTTGGCCGGGTGCGCGTCGCCGACCTCGTCCCGGTCCGGCCCGGTCCCGGCGCAACCGGTGGCCGCCGGGTCGCTTCTCGGCCGCACCGGCGCGTACCTGACGGTCGAGGACGCCGCCTCCCGGGTCGAGGTGATCACCGCGGCGCTCCCCGGCCTCCTCTACCGCGTCACCACCCCCGCCGACGGCGGTCTCACCCCGCACGTCACCAGCGAGAACGGCCATGTCCGGGCGACCCTGCGGCCGAATGGCGCGGGCGGTCCCGACGAGGTCCGCATCGTGCTCAACCGGGACGTCCGCTGGGCGATCAGCCTGCCGGCGGGCGCCGGCGAGCAGCGGCTGGACCTGCGCCGGGGCCGCGTCACCCGGCTCGTTCTGGGCGCGTCCGGCCTGCTGGAGCTGCATCTGCCGGCGCCGGCCGGCACCGTGCCGATCACCCTCGCCGGCGCCGTCGGCAGCGTCGTGGTGGACGCTGCCGCCGACGCCGGCGTCGTTCCGGGCGCGACGCCCCTGCGCGTCGAGCTGGCTCAGGGCGCCGGCTTCGCCGAGCTTCCGTGGCGATCCGGCCGGGCGATCACCTCGCGCGCCGTCGTGGAGACGCCGGGTTGGAGCAAAGCCCTGGACCGGTACGCGATCACCGCGCACTCGACGATCGGAAGCCTGACCGTGCGCTAGGTTCGCGCCTCGGCCCGGCCCGGTGGCTCAGCGGCCGGGCCGGTCCACCTCACCGCGCCACGCGCCGGTCTCCACGCCTCGGCGCCCCTCGATGAACTCGCGGAAGCGGTTCAGATCGCCCTTCACCCGGTGGTCGACGACGCCCAGCTTGGCGCCGGCCGTCTCGATGGCGCCCTGCGGGTCGAAGTCCATCTGGACCGTCACCCGGGTGTGGGTGTCGTCCAGGCGGTGGAAGGTGACCACGCCGGCCTGCTTCTCGCCGTCCACGGACTTCCAGGCCACGCGCTCGTCCGGCACCTGCTCGGTGATCTCGGCGTCGAACTCGCGCTTGACGCCGGCGATCTCGGTCTTCCAGTGCATGCGGGTGTCGTCGAGCTGGCGGATCTCGCGTACGCCGTCCATGAACCGCGGGAACTCCTCGAACTGGGTCCACTGGTTGTACGCGGTGCGAACGGGAACATTGACGTCAACAGACTCCGTCACGGTGCTCACGGGATCTCTTTCTCCTTCGGTCGAGTTTTCCGTTCGTGTTAAGCAAGGACGTGCCCGGGCATACCCCGGCTAAACGCGATGGGGAGATGGATGGACGCCGCGGACGCGATCGTGATCGGCGCGGGGCACAACGGGCTCGTCGCCGCCAACGTGCTGGCCGACGCCGGCTGGTCGGTGCTGGTGCTGGAGGCGACGCCGCGACCGGGCGGCGCCGTCAGATCTGGATTTATCACAACGAGTGGATACTTGTCCGATCTGTTCAGCTCATTTTATCCGCTGGGGATCGCCTCGCCGGTGCTGCGCGAACTTGATCTTGGCATCGAGTGGCGGCACGCGCCGGACGTCTTCACCCATCTGCTGCCGGACGGGCGGGCGGCGACCGTCAACCGCGACCTCGAGACGACCATGGCCTCGATGGAGCAGTTCGCCCCCGGCGACGGCGAGCGGTGGCGGGCCGCGTACGAGGAATGGCGATCGATCTCGGCGCCGTTGCTGGACGCGCTGCTGCGGCCCTTCCCGCCGGTGACGGCGGGCCTCGGCCTGCTGGCCCGGCTCCGCGTCGCCGGCGCGCTCCGGATGGCCCGGCGGCTGTTGTTGCCGGCCCGTCAGCTGGGTGCGGAGCTCTTCCGCGGCGAGGGCGCGACCCTGGCGCTGGCCGGCTGCGCCCTGCACACCGACCTGTCGCCGGACGACGCGGGCGGCGGCATCTACGGGTGGCTGCTCGCCATGCTCGGGCAGGAAGTGGGCTGGCCGGTCCCGGCCGGCGGGGCGCAACGGATCACCGATGCGCTGGTGACCCGGCTCGAGGCGGGTGGCGGCGAGATCGTCTACGACGCGCCGGTCGAGCGGGTGCTGATCGCCCGGAACCGGGCCATGGGGGTCCGCGCCGACCGGGACTACCGGGCGCGGCGGGCGGTCCTGGCCGACGTGCCGGCGCCCGCGCTGTTCCTCGATCTCGTCGGGTCGCGGCGGCTGCCACCGCGGATGGTCGACGACCTGTCCCACTTCCGCTGGGACGGCGCGACGATCAAGGTCGACTGGGCCGTCCGGGGCAAGATCCCGTGGGCCAACGGCGCGGTGGCCGGCTCCGGCACCGTGCACCTCAACGCGGACCTGAACGGGCTCACCCGGTACGCCGCCGAACTCGCGACCGGCGAGCTGCCCCGGGATCCGTTCCTGCTGCTCGGCCAGATGACCACGGCCGACCCCCGGCATTCGCCCCCGGGCACGGAGTCGGCCTGGGCCTACACCCACCTGCCCCGGCGGGACAACTGGCACGCCGACGAGATGGCGGCCCACGTCGAGAAGATGGAGGCGGCGATCGAGAAGGCGGCGCCCGGCTTCGGTGAGCTGATCATCGGGCGGCACGTGTTCTCCCCGGCCGGGCTCGAGCGCGCGAACCCCTCGCTGGACGGCGGAGCGATCGGCGGCGGCACCGCGGCCGCGTACCAGCAGCTCTTCCTCCGCCCCGTCCCGGGCCTGGGCCGCGCCGACACCCCGGTCGACCGCCTCTACCTGGCGAGCTCCTCGGCCCACCCGGGCGGCGGCGTGCACGGCGCCCCCGGCGCGAACGCCGCCCGGGCCGCGCTGACCCGTGCGGCCCCGGTCACAGGAGACCTCTACCGTGCGGCCATCGCCGCAGCTCAGCGGGCTGTCTACCGGTAACGTGCGGGGGGTGATGTTTACCGTTTCGGGCGTCGGGCACCAAGCACCCCGTCACCGTCGCCCGACCGGAGGGACACCGTGCGCATCGCGATGATTTCCGAGCACGCCAGCCCCCTGCGGGACGGCGGGCAGAATACCCATGTCGCCGATCTTTCGGCGGCGCTCGCCGACCTCGGCCACGAGGTCCGCGTCTACACCCGGCGCGACGACCCCACGGTCGCCGAGGAGGTGACCACCCGCGGCGGCATCCGCGTCGTGCACGTGCCGGCCGGACCCGCCCACGTCGTGCCGTCCGACGTCCTGCTGCCGTACATGGGGGAGTTCGCCCGCTGGCTCGAGCAGCAGTGGCGCGCCGGGTGGGCGCCCGAGGTGGTGCACGCCCACTTCTGGACCAGTGGACTGGCCGCCGTGACCGCCGCCCGCCAGCTGGGCATCCCCGTGGTGCAGTCCTTCCACGAGCTCGGCGAGGCCGAGCCGGCCGCCGACGGCAAGCCGTCGCGGTCCGGCTACGAGCGGGCGCTGGGCCGCGCGGTCGACCGGGTGGTCGCGCAGTCGCAGGACGAGGTACGCGGTCTGGTGCGCATCGGCGTGCCACGGGCGCAGCTCACGATCGTTCCGGCCGGGGTCAACTCGGAGCGGTTCACGCCCGAGGGCCCGGCGGTCGAGCGCGACCCCGACCGGCCGCGCATCCTCTCGGTCGGCAAGCTGGTCGAGCGCAAGGGGTTCGGCGACGTCATCCAGGCCATGCGCTGGGTGCCGAGCGCCGAGGTGGTGGTCGTGGGCGGCCCGCCCGCCGATCAGCTGCCCGCCGACCCGGGCGCCCGCAAGCTGCGCGCCCTCGCCGAGCGCCTGCAGGTCGCCGACCGGTTCCGGCTGGTCGGCCGGGTCCCGTCGGCCGACATGCCGCGCTGGTACCGCTCGGCCGACCTGCTGGTGGCCGCGCCCTGGCAGGAGGAGCTCGAGCCGTCCGCGCTCGAGGCGATGGCCTGCGGGGTGCCGATCGTGGGCACCGCGGTGGGCGGGCTCAACGACGCCGTGGTCGACGGGCTGACCGGCGATCTGGTGCCGCCGCGCGACCCGCGGGCGCTGGGCGGCGCGCTGCGCCGGCTGGTCAACGACAAGGTGCGCCGGTTCGCGTACGCGACGGCCGCGCTCGACCGGGCGCGCCAGGCGTACTCGTGGAAGCGGGTCGCCGCCCAGGTCGGCTCGGTCTACGCGGCGGTCGCCGGCCTGCGCAAGGCCGGCGCGACCGAGGCGAACACCGAGGCCGTGGCGTAAGCCCGCATCCACCAACCGGTTGACCGGAAGGCTCGCTCGCCGGTCGATTCGACGCGGCCGGTTCTCCGCGACGCTCGATGCATGCCAGTCATCGAGGTCCAGAATCTGCGGAAGCGCTACGGGGACACGGTCGCGGTGCGGGATGTCTCGTTCACCGTCGAGCGTGGCGAGATCTTCGGCATCCTCGGCCCCAACGGCGCCGGCAAGACCACCGCCGTCGAGTGCGTGGCCGGCCTGCGCGTGCCGGACGGCGGCACGATCGACGTGCTCGGCCGGGAGCCACGCGACCGCTCGCTGCGCCGCGCGGTCGGCGTGCAGCTGCAGGAGAGCCAGCTCCCCGACAAGATGACCGTCCAGGAGGCATTGCAGCTCTACGCCTCCTTCTATCCCGACCCGGCCGATTGGCGGGCGCTGGCGCGCGAGCTCGGGCTCGCCGACCAGTTGCGTACGCGGTACGCGAAGCTCTCCGGCGGCCGCAAGCAGCGGTTGTCGATCGCCCTCGCCCTGATCGGCAACCCGGAGATCGCCGTCCTCGACGAGCTCACCACCGGCCTGGACCCGCAGGCCCGGCGCGACACCTGGGACCTGATCGAGTCGGTCCGGCGGAGCGGCGTGACGATCGTGCTGGTCACCCATTTCATGGAAGAGGCGGAGCGGCTCTGCGACCGGCTCGCGGTGATCGACCACGGCGAGGTCGTCGCGCTCGACACCCCGGCCGGACTGGTCGACGCGGTCAGCGCCGAGCAGCGCATCTGGTTCCGGCCGTCGGCGCCGCTGGACGACGCGCTGCTGCTGGCCGCGCCCGAGGTCGCCACGGTCGTGCGGCACGGCCAGCAGGTCGAGGTGACCGGGAGCGGCAACCTGCTGCACGCGGTCACCTCGGTGCTGGCCACCCACCGGATCATCGCCAACGACCTGCGAATCGAGCAGCCCGGCCTGGACGAGGCGTTCGTCCGGCTGGTCGGAAAGGACGGCTGAGCCGTGTTCACCAGACTCACCATCAGCGAACTCAAACTGCTCGCCCGCGAGCCGGTGGCGGCGTTCTTCTCGCTGCTGTTCCCGACGGTGCTCGTGGTCATCCTGGGCAGCATCCCGGCGTTCCGCGAGCCGTCGCCCGATTTGGGCGGCCTGCGCGTGGTCGACGTCTACGTGGGCATCGCGGTGGCGTTGACGCTGGCCATGCTGGGCTTGCAGGTGACCCCGCTGGCGCTGGCCACGTACCGGGAGCGGGGCATCCTGCGCCGGCTGGCCACCACCCCGGCCCGGCCCGAGTTGCTGCTGGCCGCGCAACTCGCCGCGGCTCTGGCGACGGCGATCCTGTCCAGCGCGCTCGCCATCGCCGTCGGGCGCCTTGCTTTCGACGTACCCCTCGCCGGGAATCTTGTGGGTTTTGTTCTGGCCTTTGTCCTCACCGCGCTGGGGATCTTCGCGATCGGGTTGTTCGTCGCTGCCGTGGCTCCGAGCGGGAAGGCCGGCAACTCGATCGGCACGCTGCTGTTCTTCCCGCTGATGTTCTTCGCCGGGTTGTGGACGCCGCGCGAGGTGATGCCCTCGGTCCTGCAGAAGATCGGCGACTTCACGCCGCTGGGCGCGGGGGAGCGGGCGCTGCACGAGACCATGACGGGTCACTGGCCCGCCCTGGTGTCGGTTACCGTGCTGGTGGGATACCTCGCGGTGTTCGGGTTCGCGGCGGCCCGGCTGTTCCGCTGGTCCTGAGGGGGTTGCGGAGATGTCGGACAGGTCGGAGGTCGCCCGGCTGGAGACCTCGCAGCGCCGGCTCGACCGGTGGATGATGTGGGTGCCGTACGGCGCGCTCGTCATCTCCTCCGCGCTGGTGCCGATCGGCGCGGCCGCCGACCTGGCCACGGTGCCCTACCCGGTGGTCGGCGTGGTCGTGGTCCTCACCGCGGCCTGGATGCTGTGGTGGACGACGCTGCACCCGCAGTGGGAGCACGACCGCCGGCGCATGGTGACCTTCTACGCCGTGCTCGTCGCGCTGATCTACGTGCTGATCTGGTGCAGCCCGCTGTTCGGCTTCTTCGCCTGGACGGGGTACCTCTTCACGGCGTACGCGCTGAAGGGACGTCTCACCCGGCTGGCCGGCACCTCCGCGGTGGCCGTGGCCACCGCCCTCTCCCAGGTCGGCGGCTACCCGGCGATCAAGAACCCGGGCGCGTGGCGCTTCTTCGTGGTGCTGCTGCTGTTCAACGTGGTGATCGCCGGGTCGATGACGCTGCTCACCACGATGACGCACGAGCAGTCGGCCAAGCGCGCCGAGATGCTGGAACAGCTCACCGAGGCCAACGCCAAGCTCGAGGCGGCGCTGCGGGAGAACGCCGGGCTGCACAGCCAGCTGCTGGTGCAGGCGCGGGAGGCGGGCGTGCACGACGAGCGGCAGCGGATGGCCGGCGAGATCCACGACGTGCTGGCCCAGGGCCTGACCGGGATAGTCACGCAGTTGGAGGCGGCCGCGTCGGTGCCCTCGGCGTGGGAACGGCACGTCGAAGCGGCCAAGAAGCTGGCCCGGGAAAGCCTCACCGAGGCCCGGCGGTCGGTGCAGGCGCTGCGGCCGCAGCCGCTCGACGAGGCCGGGCTGCCGGACGCGCTGTCGGATGTGGTCTCCACCTGGTCGTCCCTGCATGACGTGCCGGCGTCGCTGATCACTACCGGGGCGCCGCGATCCCTGCTGCCCGAGATCGAGATGACGCTGTTGCGGACCGCTCAGGAGGCGTTGGCCAACGTGGCCCGGCACGCATCCGCCACCCGAGTTTTCCTGACATTGTCGTATATGGAGGATGTAGTCACCTTGGACGTCCGCGATGATGGTGTCGGCTTCGACGTGTCCGTTTACCCGGAAATTTCGTCTTATGGGCTGACGGCGATGCGAGACCGGGTGCTGCGGGTCGCCGGGTCGCTCGAGGTCGAATCGGAGCCCGGCGCCGGGACGGCCGTGTCCGCGTGCGTGCCCGCCCTCGGGGTGGCGGCGTGATCGGGCTGCTCATCGTCGACGACCATCCGGTCGTGCGGGACGGCCTGCGCGGCATGTTCGCCGGCGACGACCGGTTCGAGGTGCTGGGCGAGGCCGGGAACGGCCGGGAGGCGCTGGCGGTGGCCCGGTCGGTCGCGCCCGACGTGGTGCTGATGGACCTGCGCATGCCCGAGATGGACGGCGTCACCACGATCAAGGAGCTGCGGGCGCAGGGCAGCACGGCCCGCGTGCTGGTGCTGACCACGTACGACACCGACCGCGACGTGCTGCCGGCGATCAAGGCCGGCGCCACCGGCTATCTGCTCAAGGACACGCCCCGGGAGGAGTTGTTCCGGGCGGTCACCGCGGCGCACCGCGGGGAGTCGGTGCTGTCGCCGGCCGTGGCCGGCCGTTTGATGGGAAATTTGCGCTCGCCGGTGAAGGAGCCGTTGTCCGCCCGCGAGATCGAGGTGCTGACCCTGATCGCGCGCGGAAACAGCAACCGGGAGGCGGCCTCGCTGCTTTTCATCAGCGAGGCGACGGTCAAAACCCACCTCCTGCACGCGTACGCGAAATTGGGCGTTCGCGACCGGGCGGCGGCCGTTGCCGCGGCCTTCGAGCAGGGTCTGATGAGCCGCGACTGAGGCGGGTGTCATACCCAGGTGGTAGAGGACTGTACGACGCTGGTGCGACGCGCACCCTCATCTCTTCGGCAAGGATCGACGACATGCCTGGTCCATCGAGTTCCGCTTCCGCCGTCCACGCGTTCCCGTCCGGCCCACCAGCGCCCGGCGTGCCGGTGCCCGAGCCACCCGCCGGAGCGCCTTTTCCTGGTGCGCCCTCACCCGGTGCGCTGCCCTCAGCCGGTGCGTCGCCATCTGCCGGGGTGTCGGTTTCCCCTGTTTCGTCGGCTTCTCCGGTCTCGTCGGTTTCCCCGGTCGCGGCGCCGCCTCCCGGTGCGCGGCCGATCGAGCGGGCGGGCTATCTGATCGGTGCGGTGCTGATCGCGAGCGGCCTGTTCCACGCCGCCGTGCTGATCACCTCGGGCGGCACGTGGGAGGGTCCGGTCTCCTGGCGCAAGCCGATGACGTTCGGCCTCTCCTTCGGCCTGACGCTGATCACCCTGGCCTGGGTGACCTCGTGGATCCCGCTGCGCGACCGCACCCGCAACCTGCTGCTGGGCCTGTTCGCCACCGTCTCGGTGGTCGAGGTCCTGCTGATCACCATGCAGGCCTGGCGCCGGGTCCCCTCGCACTTCAACATGGAGACCGCCGTCGACACCGCGGTCTCCCGCGTCCTGGCCGGCGGCGGGGGCGTCATCATCGTCGTCCTGATCGCCCTGACCGTCGCGACCTGGCGCCCGCTTCCCGGGGTGGCCCCGTCGATGCGGCTGGCCCTGCGCGCGGGCTTCCTGGCCCTCGACTCGGCGTTGCTGATCGGCGCCATCATGGTCGTCACCGCCGTGCTGGATGTCTCGCGTGGCGACCAGCTGGCGGCCTACGCGGTGGGCGCCCAGTGGAAGCCGGCCCACTTCGTCCCGATGCACGGGGTGCTGGCATTGCCCCTGCTGGCGTGGTTGCTCACCCGGACCCCGCTGCCGGAACGCTCCCGCCTCCGGACGGTCGCCCTGGCCGCGGCCGGATACGCCGTGCTCTGCCTGCTGTCGGTCGTCGAGTCGGCCGCGGCCATCGATCCGCTGCGGGCGCCGTTGCCGGTCGACACGACCGCCGCCGTGGCCATAGCCGCGATCGTGGCGGCGGCCGGCCGGGCGCTGGCGTTGCTGCGAAGCACGCCCGTCCCCGAAGCCCCGACCACCTGAGCCACGCCTGACCCGTTCCCGCTGCCGGGCCGGCCCGGCGGATAGTGCCGGGCAGGCTCTCGGACGACGGCGGCGGCGGTTGGTCAAGGTCGGTGGCCGGGCAACTGCGATCGGTCAGGCCTGCTGCCCGGGCCGCGACATTGGGTGGTCAGGCCTTCTGCCCGGGCCGCAACAGCGGGTGGTCAGGTCGGCTCGTGAGTGGTCGTGTTCGCCGGCGGGGTCGCCACTGCCGACGTGGGCGTTGCGGAGGTGGGCTCTGCCGGGCTGGCCGGGGCGCGGGCGGCCACCCACTGGGCTACGGCGACCAAGCAGCCGAGCAGCAGCAGCCACAGGTAGGGGTCGACGAGCTCGATGCGGCTGTTGGCCAGCTGGTCCGCCGGGGTCAGGGCGTGCGGCGCGAGGCTGGGGATCAGCTCGGCCGGGCCGAAGGAGCCCAGCAGCACGACGGCGTTGAAGATCAGCAGGGCCGCGGTGGTTCCGGCGATCAGGGCGGCGCGCAGGGCGGTCATCGGCGTGCGGCGGGGCACGAGGAGGACCGCGGCGGCCATGCCCGCCCCGACGATGGCGGTCGCGAAGCCGGGGCCGGGCGGGATCGGCGGGGCCAGCACCACCGCGACGACCCACGCGGCGGCGGCGGTCGTGCCGGCGGCCAGTCCGATCAGCAGCGAGCGGGAGGTCGCCTCGGCGCGGCGGCGGGTCACGGCCAGCGTCGCGGCGAGGTAGACGGCCAGCACCGTGGACAGCACCGGCACCCCGGCCAGGTCGTTGTTGTCCTTGTGGGCGATCGCGAAGTCCACCTCGACGGCGAGGACGCCGACCAGCAGGTACCCGCAGGCGCGGGTGAACCGGGCGGCCCCGCCGCGGGCGACCGGTCCGAGCGGTCCGACGACGCCCAGCTCGGCGACGACGGCGAGGACGGCGGCGAACGCGACGACGCCCCAGCGCCGCGGCGCCCAGTCGATGCTCGCGCTCCACAACAGCACGTAGGCCACGACGGCCGCGGGCAGCAGCGCATAGCCGATCCGCCGCCACACGGCCGGCCGGCTGCCGACCGCCGCGACGCACCCGATCGCGAAGCGGCGGCGCTCATCCGGCTCGGTCAGCGCGTCCAGCTCCGCCCGCATGGCCGCGCCCCAGTCACGCCGGCCGGGCGGCAGCAGCCGCACCGCGCCGGCCAGCAGCCGCGCCGCGGCGTCGGGGCGGGCCGCGCCGGCCGGGAGCGCCTGCGTGCTGGGCGAATCGCTCACCACGCACCCCCGAACTCGGCCGGGCGCAGCGCCCGTGCCCGCGGCGCCTGGGACCGGGCGACGGCGGGCGACGGCTGCTCGGCAGCAACCTCGGCCGCCAGCTGCCGGCCCGGCTCGGTCAGGCGATAGAGGTGGCGGGGCGGCCTGCCGGCCGGCGGCTCGCTCTCCCAGGTGGACTCCAGCAGCCCGCGGTCGGTCAGCCGCATCAGGATCGGGTAGAGCGAGCCGGCCCGCAAGCCGACCTGCTGGCCGAGCTCGTAGCCGTATCGCCAGGCCGACGGCTCGTCGGCCAGCGCGTGCAGGACCGCAGCGGTCTGCGGTGAGGGTCGTCGTATCCGGGTCACGAGGCGTAACTCTATATAGGTAGAGTTACTCGCGCTAGTCCCCGGCGCGGGGTTCTCCGCGGTAGGTGCCGAACGACCAGAGGTTGCCCTCGGGGTCGCGCGCGGCGAACTCGTGCGAGCCGTAATCGGTGTCCTGCGGCGGGCGGATGATCTCGGCGCCGGCCGTCACGGCCCGGGCGTGCAGGGCGTCGATGTCGTCGGCCACCACGTACGCGCCGAACGTGCCGGGCCGCAGCGGCCACTGGTCGCCGGGGCCACGGTCGGCGGAGCCGAGCATGATGCCGCCGCCCAGCGGCCAGCTCAGCTGGGCGTGATCGACCCGGTCGCCTTCGCCGTAGACCACGGTCTCCTCGAAACCGAACGCCTCGACCAGGAACTTGATGAGGGCACGGGCGTCGTTCGCCCGCAGCGTCGGCCACACCTGCGGTGGCGGGGTCTTCGTATCGGTCATGGCTCGATCCTCGCCCCGGGCGGCGGGCGGGGGCTTGGACAAAACCGAACTACCTTCCGGAGGCTCACGGCCAGCTCGCGCTCGTCGGCCAGCCAGGTGGTCGGCGCGCAGCCGGCGAAGGCGCGGAACTCGCGGACCAGGTGCGACTGGTCGGCGAAGCCGTGCTCGGCGGCCAGATCGGCGAGGCGGGTGGCGGGGCCGAGCGCGCGGCGGGCGCGGTCGAACCGGGCCACCCGGGCCGCCTCTTTGGGGCGCAGGCCCACCTCGGCCCGGAACCGGTCGGTGAGGTAGCGAGGGCTCCAGCCCACCTCGGTGGCGACGGCCGCCACCGGGACCGGCGGGCCGGCGAGGAGGCGACGGCAGGCGTACGCGATCTCGGGCAGCGCGCCGGGCGGATCGTCGCGTAAGCGACGCAGCAAGGCCTCGTCGACCACCGCGAAGCGCGACGGCCAGTCCGGGGCCGACCGCAGCCGATCGCGGATCTCGTCGACCGGAAGGGCGCCGAGCACGTCGGCCGCGTCCAGGTCGGCGCCGGCCAGCTCCGCGGCGGGCAGCCCGAACAGCGCGCGGCAACCCAGCGGGCGCAGCGCCACCTGGACGCCGGACTGACGGCCCGGGTGGGTGATCACCGCGGGCGCGAGGTGCAGGCCACCGATCAGCGCGTCGTAGCGCCCGGCGGGCTGGCGGGGGTCGGGGTGGGCGGCCACGTCCAGCGGGTCGTCGATCGTGAAGATCAATGTCAGGTACGGCGACGGCAGCCCCCGGTGGCGGGCCGGCGCCAGCCCGGCCTGGCGATACCCGGTGTAGAAACCCACGAACGGGCGCAGGCCGGCCGAGGGTCGTGCCTGCGCGTACTCGTCGACGCCCACCACACAGACCCTAGTCGGCGAGCGCCTTCGCCAGCTCGTCGCGGAACTCGCGCTCGGTGTCGGTCACCTGCTCGCCGCCGATGCCCAGGACCCCGCCGGTGCTGGCCGCGCCGACGACGCTCTCGGCGATCTCGACCAGCCAGTGCTTGTAGGTCTCGGCGTCGGACTGCTCGGCCTTCGCGGTGAGCAGCGCGTTCACCTCGGTCGCCCGATCGAGCACGTCCTCGACGTACGCGATGGGGTCCGGCGGCTCGATCACCGGAACCTCCTCGCCCAGCTCGGGATCGCCCCCCTCGGCGAGCAGCTCGGCGGCGACCGCGGTCACCAGGGGACTGGCCGACGCCCGGGCGTCGGAGATCACGTCCCGGCCCGCCTCGTTCTCGGCCCGGGTCTTGCGGGCGCTGTCCGGCGTGGCAGCGCTCGCCGCCGTCAGCACCGACTGCGGCAGGCCGACCAGCAGCCCCCACTCGGCGTCGGTGAAGCCCAGCTTCGCGTAGAGCGGTTCGTCCGTCACGACAATCGTCCTCACATCTCGGCACATCGGCAGATCGTTCTTCTTCTACCCGGACCGTCGCCGGAGATCACCGACCCGAGGCAGCGAGACGGAAAGTATCAGCAGCCGCTCCCATGTTCACTTGACGTAATGATTACGTCATTCTATTATTTGGCAGTGTTGTTTCCGACGCCGACGTTGTCTCCGGCCGATCGGGCAGTCCTGTCCGAGGTCGAGCAGATGCGCGACCGGCTCCGCCATCAGGTTCAGGCGCATCCGGGCAAGTGGACATCCGGGTTGCGCAAGCTCCTGGCGGCCGACGCCGTCGCCGCGTCGAACTCGATCGAAGGCTTCCGCGTCACCACCCAGGACGTTCAGGACTTGATGGACGGCGAGCGGGACGTCGACGTGTCCGACGAGGACCGCGAGGAGACGCTCGCCTATCAGCGCATGATGACCTACGTGCAGTCGCTGCACGACGTCGCCGACTTCCAGTACGGCAAAGGCCTGCTGAACGCCCTCCACTGGATGCTGCAGGGGCACCGGCACACGAAGCGCAAGCCGGCCGGGCAGTGGCGCAACGGGCCGGTGTACGTGACCGACCCGGGCAACCCTCGGCTCGCGGCGTACACGGCTCCGGGCGCGGCCGACGTTCCCGGGCTGATGGCCGAGCTGGTCGACTGGCTCAACACCGACGACGGCGCCCACCCGTTGATCCGCGCGGCCATGGCCCACCTGCACCTGGTGTCCATCCACCCGTGGGCCGACGGCAACGGGCGGATGTCGCGATCGCTGCAAACACTCCTGATCGCTCGCGAGGGTGTCCTCGCCCCCGAGTTCTCGTCGATCGAGGCGTGGCTCGGCCGGCCGGGGAACACCTGGGAGTACTACCGGGAACTCCAGCGCCGGGGCGCCACCTACCTGCCCGACCAGGACGTTTCCGGGTGGATCCGGTTCAACCTGACCGCCTATCACCAGCAGGCGCAGACGGTCCAGCATCGGATGGACGATTCCGCCGCCGTGTGGGAGCTGCTCACCGCCTTCGTCGTGGAGGCCGGGCTGGACGAACGGGTCGTCTCGGCGCTGCACGACGTCGCCGTGGTCGGCCGGATCCGGCGGTCCCGCTATGAGAAGGCCGAGGGCCTCACCCTCCAGCAGGCCCAGCGCGACCTGCGCGACCTGGCCGCCGCCGGCCTGCTCGTTCCGGTCGGCCGCACCCGGGCGCGCTATTACACCGAGGGGCCGCGGTTTCCCGAGCCGGTGCTGGCGAGGGCCCGCACGCCGTTCACGATCAGCTCGCCCTACCCGCTCTGAGCGCCCGGCTCCGCTTCGAGCAACTTGCGCTCCAGGACCACCGGCACCGACAGCGTCTTGTAGCCCACGTCGTCGAAGAGGACGGTCATCCGATCCTCCTCGTAGCCCATCACCATGCCGGCGCCCCACTCGTCGTGGCGGACCTTGCTGTGCACGGCGAACGGCTCGGACGCCGACGACAGCTCTTCGGTGGCGCCGTTGACGCAGTTGTCGCAGTGGCCGCACGGCTTGGGCATGTCCTCGCCGAAGTAGGCCAGCAGGACCTGGCTGCGGCAGCCGCGCGCCTCGGCGAAACCGCGCATCATGTCGGTGCGGGAACGCGAGACCACCTGCTGCCGCTCGTACGCGTCCATGGCGGCCTTGGCCGCGGCGGCCGGAAGCGGGGCGAAAAGCGGGACCGTCATCTTGTTGCCGGCGCCGGCCACGGCGGCGCCGATCTGCTCCAGCAGGCCCAGGTATGCACCCAGCTTGCGCGGGCCCAGGCCGGTCTTCTCCTTCAGGGCGGTCTTGGTGACCGGGCCTTTGCGTAGCGCCGCGGCCAGCTCGCGCAGCTCGACCTCGTCGGGGGCGCCGCCGGTGAAGAAGCGCTGGATGGCCTCGTCCTCGGCCCGCCACAGCAGCATGGCGTGGGCCAGCTCGCCGTCGCGGCCGGAGCGGCCGATCTCCTGGAAGTAGCTGTCGGGGGAGTCGGGCAGCGCCATGTGGGCGACCCAGCGGATGTTGGCCTTGTCGATGCCCATGCCGAACGCCGAGGTGGCCACCATGATGTCGACCCGGTCGGCGGCGAAGTCCTCCTGCCGCTGCTCACGGGCGCCGCCGGCCATTCCGCCGTGGTAGAACGCGGTGTTGTAGCCGGCGTCGGCCAGGCGCTCGGCGAGCTCCTCGGCGGCGCGGCGGGTGGCGACGTAGACGATGCCGGGACGGGGGACCGAGTCGATCAGCTTGGTGAGCCGCCGCCAGCGGTAGTCCTCGTCGGGGCAGTAGGCGACCTCGAGGAACAGGTTGGGCCGGTCGAGACCGGAGACGTGGATCTCGGGACGGCGCAGGCCGAGCCGGTCGATGATGTCCTCGCGTACGGGCGGCGAGGCGGTCGCGGTCAGCGCCAGCACGGGCGGGCGGCCCAGCTCCTTGATCATCTCGCCGAGGGCGAGGTAGTCGGGGCGGAAGTCGTGGCCCCAGGCCGAGATGCAGTGCGCCTCGTCGACCGCGACCAGCCCGGGCTTGAGCGCGCGGACCTCGGCCAGCCGGTCGGGGTTGCTCAGCTGCTCGGGCGTGATGAAGAGGAACTCGGCGCGGCCGGCGCGGATCTCGTCGAGCGCCGCCTGCTGCTGGTTGGGGGTCTCGGCCGAGCTGACCCGCACCGCGCGGACGCGCGGATCGTCCCGCTCGTTGAGCGCCGCGATCTGGTCCTGCTGCAGCGCGAGCAGCGGGGAGATCACGACCGTCGGCCCCGGCAGTAGCACGGCCGGCACCTGGTAGATGGCCGATTTTCCGGCGCCGGTGGGCAGCACGACCAGGGCGTCGCGGCGGCGCAGCACGGCGCGCATCGGCTTGAACTGGCCGGGGCGCAGGGACGGCCACCCGAACTGAAGGCGCGCGACCTTGCGCAGGCGGGGTCCGTAAACAGGCAGCTTCATGGCGCGGGCCATTGTGCCCCACGGGTGTGACAGTCAAACCGCTACTTGAACATCCGCCGGATCGCCCAGAGAAGAAACAGGACCGCAAGAGCAACACCCAGCAGGCGTACGGCGTGGATCTGCGACCAATCGACGCCCGAGGACTCGGCAAGCGGGTAAGGCACGAGCGCATCGTATCGAGCCCGGGCTCGGTCCCGAGCGAGCCCGGGCTCGCTCGGGACCGAGCCGTGGCTTGGTCCCGAGAAATAGGAAGGTTTGTTGACTAAATCGGGAAGGGGGTGTGACCATAGGTCGGCACAACGGGGGCGCGCTCCCATGGGCGCGCGCGACGACATCAGCGGAGGTACGGGGGCCCATGCCCAACCAAGGCGAACTGCCGGAGCTGGCCGCGACGGTGCTCCAGCCGGGCTTTGTCGGCACGAGCGCGCCGGACTGGGTCCGCCGCTGGCTCGCCGGCGGACTCGGCGGCGTGGCGCTCTTCGCCCGCAACGTCGAGTCGCCGGCCCAGGTGGCCGCGCTCACCGCCCAGCTGCGGGCCGAGCGCCCCGACGTGATCGTGGCGATCGACGAGGAGGCCGGCGACGTCACCCGCTTCGAGTCGCGGCTCGGCAGCTCCCGCCCCGGCAACCTGGCGCTCGGCGCGATCGACGACCCCGCCCTGACCTTCGCGGTGGCGCGCGACCTGGGCGCCGAGCTCGCCGGCGCGGGCATCACCCTCGACTACGCCCCCGACACGGATGTCAACAGCAACCCCGGCAACCCGGTCATCGGCGTACGGGCCTTCGGCGCCGAGCCGCAGCTGGTGGCGCGCCACTCCGCGGCCTTCGTCTCGGGCCTGCAGGACGCCGGCGTGGCCGCCTGTGCCAAGCATTTCCCCGGCCACGGCGACACCAGCGTCGACTCGCACCACGACGTCCCGCTGATCGACCGGGACCGGGCCGGGCTGGACGCCTGCGAGCTGCCGCCCTTTCGTGCCGCCATCGAGGCCGGCGTGCAGGCCGTGATGACCGGTCACCTGCTGGTGCCGGCGTTCGACGACCGGCTGCCGGCGACGCTGAGCCACCGCATCATGACCGGCCTGCTGCGCGAGGAGCTCGGCTTCCGGGGCCTGATCGTGACCGACGGCATCGAGATGCGGGCCGTGCGCCTCCGCTACGGGCTGCCCGGCGCGGCGGTCCGGGCGCTGGCGGCCGGAGTGGACGCGATCTGCGTGGGCGGGGACCACGCGGACGAGAAGACCGCGGTCCTCCTGCGGGACGCGATCGTCGAGGCCGTGCGGGACGGCTCGCTGAGCGAGGACCGGCTGGCGGACGCGGCCGCCCGGGTGCGCCGGCTCGGGGCGTGGGCGACGGCGGCCCAGACCCGCACCGGGGCGCGGGCGATCGCCGACCGGGCACGGGTGCCCGGCGACCGGGCGCGGGTGCTCGGCGACCTGGCCGCCGTGCCGCCGTCGGACCAGGGTTCGGCGCCCGCCAACGGCTCGGCGGCCTCAAATGACTCGGCCGTCGCCAACGGCTCGGCGGCGCCCAACGGCTCGGCGCAGGCCAACGGCTTGGCGGCGGCCAACGGCTCGGCGGCGGTCAACGGCTCGGCGGCGAGCAACGACTCGGGGTCAGCTCATGGGTCGGCGGGGGTCGGCGGATCGGCGGTGGGCTATGACGCCGCGCGCCGGGCCGTGCGGGTGACTCTCGCCGAGGGCGCCGCGGCGCTGCCGATCGATCGTCCCGCGCATGTGGTGGAGTTCGCGCCGCCCCGCAACATCGCGATCGGCGCCGAGACCCCGTGGGGCATCGGCGCGCCGCTGGCCGGCCTGCTGCCCGGCACCACCTCGGTCCGGCTGACCGCCGACGACCTCGATGGCGCGGCCGATCCGCTGGCCGGCACGGACGGGCGCGCCCTGGTGCTGGTGGCCCGCGACGTGCACCGGCACCCGTGGCTGGAGGCCGCCCTGCGGCGCGTGCTGGCGGCCCGGCCCGACGCCATCGTGGTGGAGATGGGCGTGCCCGTGACGGTGCTGGGCGGGGTGCACATCGCGACATACGGCGCGACCCGGGCCTGCGGGCTGGCGGCGGCCGAGCTCATCGCGGGCAGCCAGATGCCCGCCCCCATCGCGGCGTAGGCGCTAGCGGATCACGATGTCGTCGTACTCGCGGTGTTCCTCGACATAGCGGGCGAAGAACGGGCAGACCGGCACGATCTTCTCGCCGCGGGAGCGGATCAGCTCCAGCGTGCGCTGGGCCAGCTCGTTGCCCAGGCCCCGGCCGCGGAAGTCCGGGCTCACCTCGCTGTGGGTGACCACGACGGTGTGCTCGTCGCGGCGGCGGTACATGGCCAGGCCGGCGACGGCGCCGTCGACCAGGAGCTCGAAGCGATGGTTGGCGGCGTTGTCCTGCACATCGAAGTCGCTCACGCCTCTCACTTTAGGTCGCGCGGCGCCCGTACTCTCGAATGGTGCTCAAGCCCACCCGGCGCGTCGCCGCCGCACTCAGCTCAGCCGCCCTCGCCCTCGCGTTGCTCGCCGGCTGCGGCGGCGACAACGTCAGCTGCGGCCTCGACCAATGCACGGTGACCATCGACCGCGAGGTGAACGCCAGCGCGAGCGTCCTCGGCATCGAGGCGAAATTCGTCAGCGCCGATGCCAACACGGTCACTCTCGATGTCGCCGGCGAGCGGATCACGCTGACCAAGGGGCAGCAGGCGGTACAGGTCGCGGGGCTTGCGGTGTCCCTCGACAGCATTACCGCCGACACCGTGAGTTTTCAGGTGTCACGCGACTGAGGTTTGTCGGACGTCGGCTCCGGTCAATGAGGGGGTCATGTCGTCTGCCACCTCGAACGTCAAACACACCGCCTCCCGAGCGGCGGACAGCAAGCCGCTCGAGTACGTGGCCCGCGCCGGATTCATCGGTTACGGCATCATTCATCTGCTGTTCGCGTGGATCGCCTTCCAGGTCGCGTTCCGCGGCTCCGGGCAGGAGAGCGACCAGTCCGGCGCCCTGCAGACCCTCGCCGGCAACGGCGTGGGCAAGGCGCTGCTCGTCCTGATCGCGATCGGCATGGTCGGGCTGGCCATCTGGCAGGCCTTCGAGGCCGCGATCGGCGAGAGCGGGCCGCGGGACAAGACGGCGATGGCCGAGCGCGTGATCTCCGGCGTGCGCGCGATCCTCTACCTGGTGCTGGCCTGGTATGCGGTCAACATCCTGCGCGGCGCGAGCGCGTCGATGGCGCAGAACCAGCAGAACAAGTCGGCCGGGATCATGGCGCACACCGGCGGCCGCTGGCTGGTCGGGCTGATCGGCCTGGTCGTGCTGGGCGTCGGCATCGGGATCTTCGTGTACGGCTGGCGCAAGAAGTTCGTGAAGCACCTGAACACCGAGCAGATGAACGCCTCGGTGCGCAAGTCGACGGTCCGGCTGGGCATGGCGGGGTACATGGCCAAGGGCGTCGCGTACGCCATCGCCGGTGTCCTGGTCATCACCGCCGCCGTCACGTTCGACCCGGAGAAGGCCCGCGGCCTCGACGCGGCGCTCAAGACGCTGGCCGGGCACCCGTGGGGCGTGTGGCTGCTGGCGCTGATCGGGCTGGGCATCGCCGCGTTCGGCATCTACTGCTTCGCGCAGGCCCGCTACCGCAAGGTGTGAGCCCCGTCCAAACTCTCCGGGAAAGGGTTGAGAGGCCCGGCCGCCGGAGAGGATGGCACGATGCGGGACTTGATGATCGGCATCCTGACGGTTGTGGCGTCGGCCGGCGCCGCGATCGTGTTCGTCGAGATTTTGCACTGGACGGTCCGCCGGATCGGTCGCCGCTCGCAACTGGCGGCCGATCTCGCGGCCACCGCCCACCGGCCGTTCCTCGCCGCGACCACCCTGTTCGCGGTGCAACTGGGCATCCGATGGCTGCTCGGTGACTTCGACGGCCGCGGGCCGCTGCTGCACCTGCTGGTGATCCTGTTCATCGCGGCGTTCGGGTGGCTGGTGGCGGCCCTGGTGCTGGTGCTCGAGGACGCGGCGCTCGCCCGCTGGCGCACCGACGTGCCGGACAACCTGAAACGCCGTCGCCTCAAGACCCAGGTGGTGATCCTGCGGCGGGTCACGGTCGCCGCGATCGTGGTGCTCACGCTGGGCGTGGTGCTGATGACCTTTCCCGGGATCCGGGCGCTGGGCGCGAGCGTGCTCGCCTCGGCCGGCGTGGTCTCGGTGATCGCGGCGCTGGCCGCGCAGAGCACGCTCGGCAACGTCTTCGCCGGGCTGCAGCTCGCGTTCAGCGACGCGGTGCGGGTCGACGACGTCGTGGTGGTCGAGCAGGAGTGGGGCCGGATCGAGGAGCTCACGCTCACCTACGTGGCCGTGCAGATCTGGGACGACCGCCGGCTGATCCTGCCGACCTCGTACTTCACCACCAAGCCGTTCCAGAACTGGACGCGTACGGGATCGGCGGTCCTCGGCACCGCCGAGCTGGACGTGGATTTCGGCACCGACATCGAGCCGCTGCGTGCCGAGCTCCGCGCGGTCTGCGAGGGTTCCGAGCTCTGGGACGGCCGGGTGTGCGTGCTGCAGGTGACGGACGCGGTGGGCGGCAACGTCCGGCTGCGGGCGCTGGTCAGCGCCAACGACGCCGGGTCGCTCTGGGACCTTCGCTGCCTGGTGCGTGAGCGGCTTGTCGCGTACGTGTGGGAGCACCAGCGCGACGCCCTGCCCCGGGTGCGGGCCGACCTGCAGCGGTCCGGCGCCGCCCCGGCCGGTCCCGCGACGGGTCGCGCCCCGGCGCCGGCCGGGCCCTCGCCGGACGCGCAGGTGTTCTCGGGCGGCCCGGACGGGCGGGAGCGCGGCACCCGCTTCGCCGGTCCCGATGACCCCACCCAGATCATTCCGAGCGTTCGGGGGGCATAGCCGGGTTTCCGGCAACAGGATTGACTGGGTGTTGATCAGGGCATAAACCGTGGTGAAAGGAAAGGGGGACACGATGGCCGATGTCCTGAACGGGAGGACAACCAGGCCGGTCGCGGAACAGTCCACGGCCGAGCTCGTGCAGACCGCCAGCGAACAGATCTCCCGTCTGGTCCGCGACGAGATAGCGCTTGCCAAGGCCGAGCTCGCCGAGAAGGGCAAGCACGCCGGCATCGGCATCGGGCTGTTCGGCGGCGGCGGCGTCCTGGTCTTCTACGGCGTGGGCGCGGCGATCGCGACGCTGATCATCGTGTTCGACATTTTCCTGCCGTTGTGGCTGGCCGCGTTGATCTGGACCGTCGCGCTGTTCCTGGTCGCCGGGATCCTGGCGCTGATCGGGAAGAATCAGGTGACCAAGGCGGTGCCGCCGGAGCCGAAGGCCGCGATCGAGAGCGTCAAGCTCGACGTCGACGAGGTCAAGCAGGCGGTCAAGGAGCGGAAGCGGGCATGAGTGAACAGACGAGCGACCCGGCCGCGGTGACCGGCCCACGGGCCGCGGTGACCAGTGGCCAGGCCGGGGTGACCAGCAGTGCGGCCGCGATGAACGGCGACCGGGCGCCGGCGCCCAAGCCGACGATCGAGGAGCTGCGGGCCGGCATCAAGCAGACCCGCGCCGAGCTCGGCGAGACCGTGCAGGCCCTGGCGGCCAAGGCGGACGTCAAGACGCGCGCCCTCGATCAGGTCGAGGTGGTCAAGCAGCGGGCCCGGGCGGCGGTCACCACCTCGCCGGTGCCGGTGGCGCTGATGGTCGCGGGCGTGGCAGCCGTTGTCGGGATCATTCTGGTGGTGCGAGGGAGACGCCGGTGAGCAAGGTTTCCAAGATCGCGTACAAGCCCGTCGGCCTGTTGCTGGGCGCGGCGGCCGGCGCGCTCGCCGGATTCGCCTTCAAAGAGGTCTGGAAGGCGGTGTCCGGTGACGACGACGCGCCGGATGCAACCGATGAAGAGCGTGGATGGGGTGAGGTCCTCGCGGCCGCCGCGCTGCAGGGACTGATCTTCGCCGTCGTGAAGGCGGCCGTCGATCGGGGTGGCGCGACCGGAGTCCGCAAACTGACTGGTCAATGGCCGAACTAACTCCATGCCGTACGGCAACGGCCTCCCACATCGCGAGAGCGAAGTGGGGGGCCTTTTCCATATCAGCAACCGTTTATTCGATTCGGTTCAGGGGGAGCTTTCCGGGCCGATTCTCGGGTACAGTGTGGCCAGTTTTTGCGTACGTGGTTCGCTGCTTCCGCCAAGACCACGAGACGCTGGCCGATCGGTGCTTCGGCGAGCGTCCCGAGGCCGCGACGGATGGGACGTCCTCTGAAAGGCCGCCTCACGGCGCCGCTGCTCGAAAACGGTCAAAGGCCCGGGCTTCAGCAGGGCCGGCATTTTCAGAGGGAGAGTTCAGCATGGCGCAAGGAACCGTGAAGTGGTTCAACGCGGACAAGGGCTTCGGCTTCATCACCGTCGATGGTGGGGGTGCTGACGTGTTCGTCCACTTCTCGGCCATCCAGATGAGCGGATACCGCAGTCTGGAAGAGAACCAGCGGGTCGAGTTCGAGATCGCCCAGGGCCAGAAGGGCCCGCAGGCGGAGCAGGTTCGCCCGCTCTGAGATACCACGCGCGGTCCTTCGTGACCGGCTCGCCGATCGCCTGGCGGAGATCGGCTCGGATCTAGACAAGCCCCGCACTCCCGTTGGGAGTGCGGGGCTTTCCGTTAATTGTTCTTATTATTTTTGGATCGGGATCGGACACGTTCCCCGATCACCGTCAAGATCAGCCCAAACACGGCAACGGCCCCGCCGACGAATGCCCAGGTTTGTTTGCCGCTCATCTTGCTGTCGGTGAGAATGTCGAGTCCCTGAACCGTCCACAACGCGCCGACGACGATCGCGAGTAGCCCGATCGTCATGAGCAGCCAGCCCTTGAGCTTCGGCGGCGATGCCGGATCGTTCACCATTTGTCATGGACCTTCGGGCGGATCAGCTCGTCGTACACCTCTTGGACCGCGGCGTGGGTCTCGGCGGACAGCGGCGCGAGGCCGGCCGCGGACGCGTTGGCCCGTGCCTGCCCGGCGTTGCGGGCGCCCGGGATGACCACGGTGACGGCCGGATGGTCGACGATCCAGCGCAGGGCGAACTGCGCCATGCTCGCCCCCGCGGGGAGCAGTGGACGGAGCCGGCGCACCGCCTCGAGGCCGGTCTCGAAGTCGACGCCGGCGAACGTCTCGCCGACGTCGAACGCCTCGCCGTGCCGGTTGAAGTTGCGATGGTCGTTCGCCGGGAACGTGGTGTGCTCGTCGTACCGCCCGGAGAGCAGGCCGCTGGCGAGCGGCACGCGGGCGATGATGCCGACCCCGGCCTCGGCGGCGGCCGGCAGCACCCGGTCGAGGGGCTTGAGCCGGAACGCGTTGAAGATGATCTGAATGCTCGCGACGCCCGGGCGGGCGATCGCGGCCAGGGCCTCGTCGACCTTCTCGACGCTGACGCCGTACGCCTTGACGCGCTTCTCCTCGACCAGGGTGTCGAGCGCGTCGTAGACCGCGTCGGTGGAGTAGACCGGCGTCGGCGGGCAGTGCAGCTGGACCAGGTCGAGCGTGTCGACCCCGAGGTTGGCCCGGGAGCGGTCGTTCCAGCGGCGGAAGTTGTCGAGCGAATAGTTCTCCGGAAGCTGCTCGACCCGGCGTCCCATCTTGGTGGCGACCGTCAGCTGCGGTTTGTCTTTGCGGAACGAGCCGACGATCTGCTCGCTGCGGCCGTCGCCGTAGACGTCGGCGGTGTCGATGAAGGTGACCCCGGCGTCGACCGCGGCCTGCAGGGTGGCGTGCGCGTCGGCCTCGCTGACCTCACCCCAGTCGGCGCCCAGTTGCCAGGCGCCCAGGCCGATCACGCCGACCGTGCGGCCCATCCTCGAGAAGCTGCGATTTTCCACGGCTCGACCCTAGGCCCTGTTCCGTAACCCGACCAGGGCTGCGGCGTGGCCCAGGCGCCGCCTGACGGCACCCGCAGAACGGCCACATCCAACACCGGGATGCGACCGCCCTGCGGGCGACGCCAGCCGACCCCTGGACCTCGCCTCGCACTTGGCCGGGTTACGGAACAGGGCCTGGCGTTTCCTGTGCTAGGTTCTAGCAAAACGTACGTACGGTTTGGAGGCCGACCATGTGGGATCCCACTGTCTACCGGCGCTTCGGCACCGAGCGCTCCCGGCCCTTCTTCGATCTGCTCGCCCACATCGACGCCGAGCGCCCGCGGGCGGTCGCCGATCTCGGCTGCGGCCCGGGCGAGCTCACCCTGACGCTGACCGAGCGCTGGCCGGATGCCCGGGTCACCGGCGTCGACTCGTCGCCCGAGATGATCGAGAAGGCGGTCGCGCACGGCGGCAAGGCCTGGTTCCAGCTCGGCGACGTGCGCGACTGGAAGCCCGGCGCCGACGTCGACGTGCTGATCACGAACGCCACCCTGCAGTGGGTCGACGGCCACCGCGACCTGCTCGCCCGCTGGGCCGTCGAGCTGCCGGCCGGCGCGTGGCTGGCCATGCAGGTCCCCGGCAACTTCGACGCGCCCTCGCACCGGGCCCTGCGCCGGGTGGCCGCCGAGTACGGCGTCGGGCACGTGACCCGGGAGGCGCCGGTCGACGACCCCACCGGCTACGCCGATCTGCTGATGGCCGCCGGCGCGACCGTGGACGCCTGGGAGACGACCTACCTGCACCTGCTGCCCGCGCTCGAGGGTGATCATCCGGTGCTGCGCTGGATGGAGGGCACGGCGTTGCGGCCCGTCAAGGCCGCGCTGGACGAGAATGCCTGGGAGTCGTTCCGCGCCGACCTCGGCCGGGAGCTGACCGCCGCCTACCCGGCGGCACACGGGCACGTCGCGTTCCCGTTCCGCCGCGTCTTCGTGGTGGCCCGGACCGCGGCATAGGAAGAAGGGACATCGGGTGACCGAGCTGACCTCGTTCATCGCCGGGCTGCCGAAGGCCGAGCTGCACGTGCACCACGTGGGCTCGGCCTCGCCGCGGATCGTGGCCGAGCTGGCCGCCCGGCACGAGGGGCGGTCGCCGGTGCCGGCCGACCCGGCCGCGCTGGCCGACTACTTCGCGTTCCGCGACTTCGCGCACTTCATCGACGTCTACCTGACCGTGGTCGACCTGATCCGCGACGACGAGGACGTGCGCACGCTGACCTACGAGGTCGCCCGCGAGCTCGCCCGCCAGCAGGTCCGCTACGCCGAGCTGACGATCACGCCGTACTCCAGCGTCAAGCGCGGCATCCCGGCCAAGGCGTTCTGCGAGGCGATCGAGGACGCCCGGCGCGGCGCCGCCCGGGACTTCGGCATCGAGCTGTGCTGGTGCTTCGACATCCCCGGCGAGGCCGGCCTGCCGGCGGCCGAGGAGACGCTGCGGATCGCGCTCGGCGAGCGCCCCGACGGGCTGATCAGTTTCGGCCTCGGCGGACCCGAGATCGGGGTGCCGAGGCCGCAGTTCAAGCCGTTCTTCGACCAGGCGCGGGCGGCCGGGCTGCACAGCGCGCCGCACGCCGGCGAGACCACCGGGCCCGAGACCATCTGGTCGGCGATCCGCGACCTCGGCGCCGAGCGGATCGGGCACGGCATCTCCGCCGTCGGCGACCCCCAGCTGGTGGCCTATCTGGCCGACAACCGGATCCCGCTGGAGATCTCACCGACCTCCAACGTGCGCACCCGGGCGGTCGCCTCGATCGAGGAGCATCCGCTCGCCGCGCTGGTCGGCGCGGGCGTGCCGGTCAGCGTCAACTCCGACGACCCGCCGATGTTCGGCACCACGATCGAGGAGGAGTACGCGGTCGCCGCCCGCCTGCTCGGCCTGGACGAGGCCGGCGTGGCCGGCCTGGCACGCGGCGCGGTGGAGCAGAGCTTCCTCGCCCCGGCCGGGAAGGAAGCCCTGCTCGCCGAGATCGACGCCTACACGGCCGCCCATCGCGGCGCCTGAGGGCCGCGGCAGACGCGCGCGCCGGCCGCGGCGCGGGCTCAGAAGCGGGCGTAGAGCGGCTCCTGCCAGACCGCGAGCACCACGATGATGCCGATCGTCAGGATCGCGATCCAGCGCACCAGGCGCCGCTTGTTGAACCGGGCCGGGCCCTCCTCGGGCTCGGCCAGGGGTTTCGTCATCAGATCGGGCATCGTCGCCTCCCCAAGGGCGGGCCTAGTCCGGCACCGCCGTCCAGCTCTGGTGGCGCTGACCGTTGCCGTTCTGGAGCACGAGCACCCGGTGCGCGCCGAAGCGTTGCTGTCCTACGCCGGCGACCAGGTCGCCGACCGTGGTGCGCATGGTGAATCCGTAGTCCGAGGCCTGCAACTGCCAGCGGGCCCCGTAGTCGGTGCCGCAGTCGCCCTGCACCAGGGGAGTGCCGGCCACCGGGTTGCCGTCCAGCGGGACCACGCACTTGCCGGTGGCCCGCGAGACGAGCGAGTAGGCGCCGTTGCCGGCCGGCACCAGCTGCCACTGCTGCTGGGCGTTGCCGTCGGTCTCGGCGAGCGTGAGCGGCGTGCCGTTGGCGGTGCGCGCCGCGTACAGGTCGGCGGCGCCGCCGGTCAGCGCGTTGGTCAGGGTGAACCACGTGTTCTGGGCGGGCCGGGCGGCCGGCGCGGTCTCGGCGGTGGCCTTCGCCGCGTACGCGCTGCCCGACTTGACGGTCACCTGGTAGGTGGCGTCGGGCTTGAGGCCGATCAGCCGGGCCCGGGTGGCCTTGGTGGTGGCGATGGGGGAGTCGCCGACCCAGACCTCGTACGTGGCGGTGGGGGAGGCGGCGCTCCACATGAGGCGGACCGAGCTGCTGGTCGCGTCCCGGATCTCGAGGACCGCCTGCACCGCCTGGGCCTGCTGCTTCGGCCCGGCGGCCGGCAGCACCCGGTGACCGGCCTGCTCGGTCGGCAGGCCGCCGGGCGGGGGAACGCCGGGGGAGGCGAGCGTGCCGTTGCCGTTGGTGCCGTCCGGGTTGCCGTTGCCGGGGCCGGCGCCGTTGCCGTTCCCGGCCCCGTTCGGGTTGCCGGCGCCGTCCGGGTTGCCCGCCCCGTTGCCGGCGCCGGGCGCGTTCCCGTTGCCGGGAGCCGTGACGTCGGGGGCCGGGGGAGCGTCGCCGCCGCCGTCGGCCGCGCCCGCCGCGTACGAGACGCTCGCGCTCGGCGCCCGCGCGGGTGGCTCGGTGGCCGGCTCGGCGGCGACGTCGGGGGCGCCGGCCGCGTCGGGCACGTCGTCGCCGCCGTCGCCGCGCAGCAGGAACTCGCTGGTCGCGATGTTCCAGTTCTTGGCGAGATAGCTGCCCGGCCGGGGGTTGGTGCTGAAGTAGTCGTCGTGGCCGCAGTCCAGCCGGGTCTCGTGCTTCTTGGGGCACACGTTGCGCACCGGCTTGCCCGAGCGGTCCTCGCCGCACAGCAGGTCGTACTCGTCCAGGCAGCCGCCGGCGCCGCTCGCGTTCGGCGACTTGACCAGCACCGCGCCCAGCGTCTGGGTGAGCTCGCGGGCCGCCATCATCGAGCTCCAGCAGCCCGAGTCGACCCGGCCGTACGACGGGCCGCCGTTGTTGCGGTTGCCCAGGCCGGCGCGGGTGTCGGCGATGTAGGTGGCGATGCCGCAGTAGACGTTCGTGTCGGCGAACATCAGGTATTTGCGGTCGTTGCGGTTGTATCCCAGGGTCTGCAGCGCCCGGATGCTCTTGGCGAAGGTGCCCAGGGCCTCGGGCGGCAGCTGCACCTCGGCGACGTCGACCCGGCACTGCGGGTTGGTGACGAAGCGGACGTGCCGCGAGCCGCCGGTCTCGCCGGCGCTCTCGTCGAAGATCTGGTCGACGCCGCCCGCCCAGGTGCGGATCGAGCCGAGGTAGTCGGTGTACCGCGACGGCGTGCCGAACTCGTGCAGGTAGAGCACCTGGACGCGCTTGCCGCTGCGCCCGTCGGCCTCGCACGCGACATTCTGCGAGCCCATGATGAAGTCGGCCTCGCCGGGGGCCGCGTCGGGAATCAGGGCGGGCGCGTCCGCGGTCAGCGCGCTGCCGCCCTCGTCCCGGGCGATCTCGGCGTCGGCGGGCACCGCGCCGGTCTCCAGCGTCGGCTGGACCGGCTCGGGCGCCTTCGCCGTGACCGGGGCGACGCCCCGGCGCACCGAAAGCCCGGCCGGGGCCGGGTCGGGGCCGCGGGTGCAGGTCTGGTCGTCCAACTGGTACGTGCCCGCGCAGATCGCACCGGACTTCGCCGCCGCGAGACCCTCGTAGACCAGGCCCTGACCGGGGTTGTCGGCCGGCAGCGCGGTCAGCTCGAGCTGCTGGGAGCCGCCGGACACCTCCTCCACCACGCTGGGGCCGACCACGCCGCCGACGCCGAGCACGGCCAGACCGAGCCCGACCGGCAGCAGCCGGTGGGTCCAGGGCCGGTTCGAGGCGTGGGGGCGCTCCACCCGGCGATGCGCGCGCGGCGCGACGACCGGCCGGCGGTGGGTGGACAAGTCCTCTCCTTGCCTGGCGGGGGCGCGGTGGGAGGCAGCCTTGGGGTTACCACCTCTCACCGCGCGTGAGCTTCGCCGGTTCTTCTCGCGGGGACGATTTGCGGGCTTCGAACCGGGAAGCCGGATGGGATCGTCGGGAACAATTCCACCCCGGCCGAGTCGGCGAAACCTTTTTAACGCAGATCTAAGCAACTGCTCACTCCGACCTGCCGGGGCGGCTGGTGCGCTCGCGCGCGAGGCGTCCCACCAGCCCGAACCGGCTGGCCTGCTTGGGCGCGGCCTCGGCGTCGGCCAGCAGCATCACCACGCTGGCGCCGCCCATCGCGGCACGGTCGAGGCTGACCGAGCCGCCGGCGGCCGTGGCCGCGCGGCGGGCGATGTCGAGCCCCAGGCCCGTCGAGCCCTGGTTGCTCTGACCACGCTGCATCGCTTTCTCCGGATCGGGGATGCCGGGCCCCGCGTCGTCGACCCGGACGGCAACCCAGCCGTCACGGCGGGAGATGCCGACCTCGAACGCGGTGCCCTGGGGGGTGTAGCGGAACACATTACCCAAAACGGCATCAAGAGCGGCAGCCAGCTCCGCACGGGCCACCGGGACGGGGATCCGCAGATGGGCGCCGATCACCCGGTACTGCCTGTTCTGGTCGGTGGCGAGCGCCGACCAGAACATCATCCTTTCCCGGACCACCTCGCTGGCGTCGCACAAACCGTCCTCGGGGGCCTCGGCCACCTGCGCCGCGACCGCCTGGCGGGTGGTGTTGATCAGCTGGTTGACCTCGCCCTCGAGGGTCACGATCGCCTGCCGGATGCGCCGGATGCCGCGCCGGCGGTCGAGCTCCTCCTGATCGAACATGCCGACCTGGGTGTCGTCCGGGTCCAGCGCCTCGGCGTCCAGCCGCAGCGCGGTCAGCGGGGTGCGCAGCCGGTGCGACAGGTCGGCGACCAGCTCCCGCTCGTCGGTGCGCGCGCTGACCAGGCGGTCGGCCATCCGGTTGAACGCGTACCCGGCCTCGGCCAGCTCGCGCGGGCCGGAGGGCTGGATGCGCACGCCGAGGTCGCCGCCGCCGACGGCGAGCGCCGCGTGCACCAGATTGCGGGCCGAGCTCACCGCGCCGCGGGCCAGCCGGTCGACCACGAAGACCGAGCCGCCGACCAGGCCGAGGGCGATGCCGAGCAGCAGCAGCCAGTTGCGGGTGGTGTCGCCGGCGAGATCGGCGGCCGGCACGAACACCTCGACCACGGAGGTCTTGCCGGCGACGGTCACCGGCTCCAGGCGTACCCGGCCATCGGCGACACCCACCTCGCGGATCGCGCCGCCGGAAGCCGTCAGTCGCACCTCGGCCGCGCCCGCCCACCCGCCCGCGACGTCACCCGGGGGATGGGTCACCGTCCGGCCGCCGGCCGCCGCGACGGCGGCGGCCAGGCCCTTCTTGTCGGCGCCCGAGGCGATCGCGCCCGCGATCGTGGCGCTGCGCCGCTCGGCCAGCGACATGACCTGGTCCCGGTGGTCGGAGCGCAGATACCAGCCGAGCGGAACGAGGAACGCCAGCGCGGCGACGGCGGTGGTGGCCGCGGTCATGACCGCCAGCCGGGACCTCAGTCCGGCGCCACCAACCGGAACCCGACCCCCCGCACGGTGCGCAGGTAGCGAGGCTTCGCCGCGGACTCGCCCAGTTTCCGGCGCAGCCAGTACAGGTGAACGTCGATCGTCTGGTCCTCGCCGACCGATGGCTGTCGCCATACCTCCTCCAACAGCTCACGACGGGAGACCACCCGGCCCGGGCGCGCCGCTAAATATGCCAGTAGATCGAATTCCTTGCGGGTCAGGGCAAGGGCCTGGTCGCCGAGGCTGGCGCTGCGCTCGCCGACGTCCACCCGCAGCTCGCCGACCTCGTGCACAGCGGGCTGGGCGGTGCGGCTCGCGCGGCCCACCCGGCGCAGCACCGTGGCGATGCGCGCGTCCAGGTGGGCGCCGGTGAACGGCTTGACCATGTAGTCGTCGGCGCCGGCCCGCAGCAGCCGCACGACGGACTGCTCGTCGTCGCGGGCGGTCGCGATGATGATCGGAACGTCGGTGATGCCCCGCAACATGCGCAACGCATCCGAACCGTCCAGATCGGGCAGTCCGAGATCGAGCACCACCAGGTCGGGCGTCTCGGCGGCGACCCGGCGCAGCGCGTCCAGGGCCGTGCCGACGGCGTGCACGGCATGCCCCCGGTCGGTCAGCGATCGGAGCATGGCGCCGCGCACGACGTGATCGTCCTCGACGAGCAACACCGTGGCCATGCAGAGACCGTACTGCCCCGGGCAAGACACGCCTAACCGGTGATCCAGGGACACCCTTCGATCACGTTCAGTGACGGATTACCATCCGATGTGCTGATGTCGTTCACGCTTTTCCCCGGTACGCGACTGGCCCTGGCGCTCGAGAGCCTGGCCGGTCTGAGCGTCGGCGACGCGCTCGGGGCCCAGCATTTCGCGGCTCCGCTCGACTTCGCCGACCTGCCCGTCGCTCCCTGGGAGTGGACCGACGACACCGAGGAGGCGTGCTGCCTGGTCGCGGTCCTCAACGACGGCGAGTTCGACCGGGACGCCTTCGCCGAGCTGCTGGGCCGTCATCACGATCCGTATCGGGGCTACGGGCCCGGCGCGGTCGTCATGCTGCGGGCTATCCGCGAGGGCCTGCCGTGGCCGATCGCGGCGGCGTCGGCCTTCGACGGCGAGGGATCGGCCGGCAACGGCGCGGCCATGCGGGCCGCGCCGCTGGGCGCCTGGCACGCCGACTCGCTCGCGCACGCGGCGACGCAGGGCGCCCGGGCGGCCGAGGTGACCCACGCGCACGCCGAGGGCATCGCCGGGGGCGTGGCGGTGGCGGTCGCGGCGGCGCTCGCGGCGGCCGGGCGGCTCGACGGCCACCGGCCCGGGCTGTTGCGGGCGGTGGCGGCGCACACCCCCGACGGGCGGGTCCGGGAGGGGCTGGTGACCGCGACCCGGTGCCGCTCGGCCGAGGAGGCGGCGTACGAGCTGGGGGCCGGGGCGCAGGCGATGGCGCGCGACACCGTGCCGTTCGCGCTCTGGGTGGCCGACCGGTTCCTCGACGACTATCCGGCGGCGATCCGGGCCTGCGTGGCGGCGGGCGGGGACGTGGACACCACCTGCGCGATCGCCGGCGGGATCGTGGCCGCGCACACCGGCCTCGACGGCATCCCGGCCGGCTGGCTGTCGGCGCGCGAGCCGTTGCCGCCCTGGCTCGCCACCTCGTTGGCATAGGCTGCTGGGCGTGACGGAGACGGGGGAGCCGGACGGCCTGGAGAGGCTGTGGACGCCGTACCGGATGGCTTATGTCACCGGCGAGGAGGCGCCGCCCGAGGGGTACGCGAAGCCGTCGGGCTGCCCGTTCTGCCGGGCGCCGGCCGAGGCCGAGAGCCTGGTGGTGGCCCGCGGCGAGCTGGTCTACGCGGTGCTCAACCTCTATCCGTACAATCCAGGCCACCTGCTGATCTGCCCCTACCGGCACGTCGCCGACTACACCGATCTGACCGACGGCGAGACGATCGAGCTGGCGGCTTTCACGCGTACGGCGATGCGCGTGATCCGCACGGTGAGCAGCCCGCACGGTTTCAATCTGGGGATGAACCAGGGCGCCGTGGCCGGCGCCGGCATCGCGGCCCACCTGCACCAGCACGTGGTGCCGAGGTGGGGCGGCGACGCCAACTTCATGTCGGTGATCGGCCGCACCAAGGTGCTGCCCCAGGTGCTCACCGACACCCGGGTCATGCTTCGGAAAGCCTGGCCAGCGCCCTGATCCCGGCGACGATCTGGTCGGGGCCAGGCGCGTTCTCCGGGTCGGTGAACCACTGGGTGAGGATCCCGGACATCAGCGCCATCTGCACCGCGCCGAGCGTGCGCACGGTCTCGTCGTCGAGCTGATCCTCGGGCACGCCGGTCATCAGCGACGCCATGCCGCGGCGGCCCTGCTCGACGCCCTCGGCGAGCTGCTCGCGCAACCGCGGGTTGTGCTCGGCCTGGATCGTCACCTCGATGCTGGCCATCCAGAGCGCGCGGTCCTGCTGGATCGAGCCGATCACCCGCCGCCAGAAGCCGATCAGCGGGTCCTCGCCGTCCTCGGCCGGCCCGGCCAGCGCCAGGCCGAGCCGATCGCCCCAGTCCTCCATGGCGCTGAGCATCGCGGCGGTCATCAGCGCCTCGGTGGAGCCGTAGTGGTAGCCGATCGAGCCGAGGTTGGTTCCGGAGAGGGCCACGATGTCGCGCGCCGTCGTGCGCGCGTAGCCCTTTTCCAGCAGCGCCCGCTTCGCGCCCACCAGCAGATCTTCCTTGTGGCCCACGATCGCGATCCTAACTTCTATACAAACGTATAATACGTTTGTATAGTAGTCCGCATGACATCGACTCGGGTACTGATCTCCGGCGCCGGCGTGGCCGGCCCCGCATGTGCGTTCTGGCTGCGCGAGCGCGGCTTCGAGGTGACCGTGGTGGAGCGCGCTCCGGCGCTGCGCGAGGCGGGCTACAAGGTGGATGTGCGCGGCGCGGCCACCGAGGTGCTCCGCCGGATGGGCCTGCTCGAGGCGGCGACCGCGGCCGACACCGGCATGCGGCAGATCACCTACGTGCGCGGCAACGGCAAGCCGATCGCGGCGCTGCCGGCCGACCTGCTGATGGGCCGGCGCGGCGACGACGTCGAGATCATGCGGTGGGATCTGAGCCGCATCCTGCACGACGCCACGGCCGACGGGGTGGAGTACGTGTTCGGCGACGCGATCACCAAGATCGCCGACGGGCCGGAGGGCGTCGACGTGGCGTTCGAGCGCGGCGCGCCCCGCCGGTTCGACTACGTGATCGGCGCCGACGGTTTGCACTCGGCGACCCGGCGGCTGGTCTTCGGCGAGACCCCGCTGAGCCACCTCGGGGCGTACATCTCGATCTTCTCGACGCCCAACCTGCTGGGCATCGAGCGCGAGGAGGTCATGTACTTCCGGCCCGGGCGGCTCGTCTTCGCGTACGCGATGGACCGGGACCGAAACGCACGGGTCGGCCTGACCTTCGCCGCGCCGGAGCTCGACCTGGCGCGCCGCGACGTCGCGGCGCAGAAGCGGCTGGTCCGCGAGGCTTTCGCCGGTCAGGGCTGGCGGGTCGACGAGTTCCTGGCGGCGATGGACGACGCGCCCGACTTCTACTTCGACTCGATGAGCCAGGTCGAGCTGCCGTCCTGGGCACGCGGGCGGGTGGCGCTGCTCGGCGACGCCGCGCACTGCCCGGCGCCGGCCTCCGGGCAGGGCACCAGCCTCGCCCTGGCCGGGGCGTACGTGCTCGGCAAGCACCTCGGCGAGCCGGACGGCCTGGCCACCTACGAGCGGGTGATGCGCCCGTACGTGGCCAAGAACATGGCCTTCGGCAAGAAGATGGCCAAGGACATGGTGCCGGGCGGCCGCCTCGCGATCGCGTTCCGCAGTTACGGCATGCGGACCCTGAAGTACCACCCGCGCAAGGAGCAGGTGATCGACAAGGTCCTCGCGCCGATGCACGAGGCGGCCAACGCCATCGCGCTGTGACCCGCCCTACTTGGCGTTCTCCTTCTCCTTCTTCACGGCCTCGGCGAGGTGGGCGGGCATGGGCTCGTGGCGGATGTACTGGCGGGTGAAGGTGCCCGCGCCGGAGGACAGGGCGCGCAGCTCCACCGCGTACCGGATCAGCTCGGTGGCCGGCACCTCGGCCCGCACGACGCTGTGCGCGCCGTCCGGTTCCGACTCCGAGCCCAGCGGGCGGCCCCGGCGGCCGGAGAGGTCGCTCATCACCGCGCCGACATACATCTCGGGCACCCGCACGGCGATCTCGTCGATCGGCTCGAGCAGGGTGACCTGGCCGGCCGCGGCCGCCTCGCGCAGCGCCAGCGCGCCGGCGGTCTGGAAGGCGGCGTCGGAGGAGTCGACGCTGTGCGCCTTGCCGTCGAAGAGCGTCACCCGCAGGTCGACCACCGGGTAACCGGAGACCAGGCCGCGCTCGAGCTGGCTGCGCACGCCCTTCTCGACCGAGGGGATGTAGTTGTGCGGGACCGCGCCGCCGACCACCTTGTCGACGAACTCGAAGCCGGAGCCGCGGGGCAGCGGCTCGACGCTGATGTCGCAGACCGCGTACTGACCGTGGCCGCCGGACTGCTTGACGTGCCGGCCGTGACCCTTGGCCTCGCAGCCGAACGTCTCGCGCAGCGGCACCTTGACCGGCTCGGTGTCCAGCTCGACGCCGCCCGAGCGGAGCCGGTCGAGCACCACGTCGGCGTGCGACTCGCCCATCGTCCAGAGCACCAGCTGGTGGGTCTCGACGTTGCGCTCCAGGCGCATCGTCGGGTCGCCGGCCACCAGACGGGCGAGGTTTTTCGCCAGCGCGTCCTCGTCGGAGCGGGTCTTGGCGACCACGGCGATCGGCAGCAGCGGCTCGGGCATGCTCCACGGCGCCATCAGCATCGGGTCGTCCTTGCTCGACAGCGTGTCGCCGGTCTCGGCGCTGCCCGACTTGGTGATCGCGCAGATGTCGCCGGCCACGCAGTAGGGCACCTCGCGCAGCGTCGCGCCGAGCGGGGAGTAGATGTGCGCCACCCGCTCGTCGGCGTCGTGGTCGGGGTGGCCGCGCTCGGCCATGCCGTGCCCGGAGACGTGCAGCACCTGCTCGGGGCGCAGGGTGCCGGAGAAGACCCGGACCAGCGAGACCCGGCCGACGTGCCGGTCGATCGTGGTCTTGACCACCTCGGCCACCAGCGGGCCCTCGGGGTCGCAGGTCAGCGGCGGGCGCGGCGAGCCGTCGACCCCGGTGACCACCGGCAGGTCGTGCTCGAGCGGCGACGGCGCGCCGGTGACCAGGCCGTCCAGCAGGGCGTCGAGTCCGACGCCGGTCGCCGAGCAGACCGGGATGACCGGGTAGAAGTTGCCCTTGGCGACCGCCTTCTCCAGATCGGCGACCAGCGTGTCGGCGGTGACCTCCTCGCCGCCGAGGTAGCGGTCCATCAGGGTCTCGTCCTCGCTCTCGGCGATGATCCCCTCGATCAGCGTGTTGCGGTCGTCGGCGATCGGCTCGAGGTGCTCGGGCTCGGCCTCGCCGGCCTTGGGCGGGTAACCCTCGGAGTAGTCCAGCACGCGCAGCGTGACCAGGCCCATGAGGCCGGCGATCGAGACGCCGTCGTCGCCGAGCATGGGCTGATAGATCGGCATGACGTTCTCGCCGAACGCGTCCTGGCAGGCCTCGAGGGTGGCGTCGTAGTCGGCGCGCGGGTGGTCGAGCCGGGTGATCACGACGGCGCGGGGCATGCCGACCGCCGCGCACTCCTCCCAGAGCGCCGTCGTCGCGTCGTCGACGCCGCCCTCGGCCGACACCACGAAGACGGCGGCGTCCGCGGCCCGCAGGCCGGCGCGCAACTCGCCCACGAAGTCGGCGTAGCCGGGCGTGTCGAGCAGGTTGATCTTGACGTCCTGGTGCATCAGCGGGGCACAGGACAGCGAAACCGACCGCTGCTGACGCACCGCGGCCGGGTCATGGTCGGACACCGTGGTGCCGTCGGCCACCGTGCCCGCCCGAGGAATCGTCCCGGTGGCGGCGAGCAGGGCTTCGACCAGAGTGGTCTTGCCCGAGCCCGAATGGCCCACCAGCACCACGTTGCGTACTCTGCCGGGCTCGGTCACCACCGGCGCCGCCGCGCCGTTGAGCCCCTTCTCCGAGGTCTTCTGCGCCATGGCGTCCGCTCCCTAGCCGTTTCGTGACTGTTACGACGCTGTTCCTGAATCCCACACCCGCCGCTGTGCCCGTCGCAACCCTTTGTAGTGGTCAAACGTCGCAGGAGATGACGATACGGCCACTGGGGGGCCTGGGTCGTACTGTCCCGCGCTTCCCGCCGATAGGGTGGGACCGCCATGGCAAAGATCGTCAACGCAACCGCCCGTGCTGTCGTGTCGCACGGCGTCAATCCGGCCGCGCGTTTTCTGCTGCGGATCGGGGTCACCCCGAACGCCGTGACCATCGCCGGCACCGTCGGCGTGCTCATCGGCGCCTATTTCGGCGCGATCGGCGAGCTCCTGGTGGGCACCCTGGTGGTCACCGCGTGCGCCCTCACCGACGTGCTCGACGGGACGATGGCCCGGATGCGCGGCGGCTCCGGCAAGTTCGGCGCGCTGCTCGACTCCTCCATGGACCGCATCGCCGACGGCGCGGTCTTCGGGGCGGTCGTCTACTACATGGCGACCCAGGGCAATCCGTACGGCGGCACGGCCGCCGCCCTGATCAGCCTGGCCGCCGGCCAGGTCGTGTCGTATGTGAAGGCGCGCGCCCAGAGCCTCGGGCTGAACGCCGACGTGGGCATCGCCGAGCGCCTCGAGCGCCTGGTGATCCTCGGCGTCGGCGGGCTGCTCGGCGCCGCCGGGCTCGACTGGGGCCTGCCGGCCGCGCTGTGGGTGGTGGCGCTGCTCTCCGTCGTCACGGTCTTCCAGCGCCTGATCCACGCCGCCCGCACCGAGCCGGCCCCCGTGTCGCCGTCGGAGCCCACGTGAAGGACCGGCTCACCGAGATCGGGTTCGCGGCCGGCTGGCGGCTCGTGCGGATGCTGCCGCTGCCGGTGGCGCGGTCGCTGTTCGTGGCCGCGGCCGACCGGGCGTACCGGAAGAACGGGCCCGGCACCCAGCGCCTGCGCCGGAATCTCACCCAGGTCGTCGGCGAGGGCATGCCGGACGAGCTGGTCCGCGACGGGTTGCGCTCCTACGCGCGGTACTGGCTCGAGGCCTTCCGGCTGCCGTCGCAGAGCAAGGAGCAGTTGCTCGCGGGGTTCGGGATCACCGACGAGCACTACGACTGGATCCGGAAAGGCGCCACCGACGGCGGCGGCATCATCCTGGCCCTGCCGCACCTGGCCAACTGGGATGCCGCGGCCGGCTGGGTGGCCGCCAACGGCTGGCGCATGGTGACCGTCATGGAGCGGCTCAAGCCCGAAGGGGTGTTCCGGCAGTTCATGGCGTACCGCCGGAAGCTGGGCATGGAGATCATCCCGCTGACCGGTGGTGAGCGCCCGCCGCTCGACGTGCTCGCCGAGCGGCTCGGCCAGGGCTTCATCGTCTGCCTGCTCAGCGACCGCGATCTCTCTCGCAGCGGGGTGGAGGTCGAGTTCTTCGGCGGGCGCACCCGGATGCCGGCCGGCCCGGCGATCCTGGCGATCCGCACCGGCGCGCCGCTCTACGCCGTCGATCTTTCATTCCAAGGCAAGCAGACGTACGCGGTGCTGCGCCCGATCACGCCGCCTACCGAGGGCCGCCTCGACGAGCGGGTCAAGGCCACCACGCAGATGCTGGCGGACGCGTACGCGGCCGGGATCGCCGAGCACCCGCAGGACTGGCACATGCTCCAGAAGCTGTGGCTGTAGGGGGAGCATCGTGCGGATCGGGATCGTCTCGCCCTACTCGTTCGACGTGCCCGGCGGCGTGCAGAACCACATCATGGACCTCTCCGAGGCGCTGATCGGGCTCGGGCACGAGGTCAGCGTGCTGGCGCCGGCCGACGAGGACGCCGACTTCCCGCCGTACGTGGTGCCGGCCGGGCGGGCGGTGCCGTTCCCGTACAACGGGTCGGTGGCCCGGATCGCGTTCGGTCCGGTGTCCACCGCCCGGGTGCGGCGGTGGCTGAACCGCGGGAACTTCGACGTGCTGCACGTGCACGAGCCGATGGTGCTCTCGCTGTCGATGCTGGCCGTGCTCTCCGCGCGGGGCCCGGTCGTGGCCACCTTCCACACGGCCATGACCCGGTCGCGAGCGCTGTCGATGGCGCAGGGGCTGCTGCAGCTGGTGGTCGAGAAGATCACCGCCCGGATCGCGGTCAGCGAGCTGGCCCGCAAGGTGCAGGTGGAGCACCTGGGCGGGGGAGCGGTCGAGATCCCCAACGGGGTGGCGGTCGCCAAGTTCGCCGACGCCGTGCCGCTGGACGGGTGGCCCGGTTCTGGGGGCGCGATCGGATTTCTCGGACGTTTCACCGAGCCGCGCAAGGGGTTCGACATCTTGCGGTCGGCCTTCGTGCCGCTGGCCCGGGAGCGGCCCGGGTTGCGGCTGCTGGTGGCCGGACCGGGCGAGTCGTCCGAGCTCTACGCGGAAATACCGGCTGATCTCCACCATCGCGTGATATTTCTCGGTATGGTGTCGGAAGCGGACAAAGCTCGCATGCTCCGCAGCGTGGACGTGTACGTGGCGCCCAACACCGGCGGCGAGAGCTTCGGCATGATCCTCACCGAGGCGATGGCGGCCGGGACCGCCATCGCGGCTTCCGATCTCGACGCGTTCCGGCGAGTCCTCGACGGTGGCAAGGCCGGCGCGCTGTTCCCGACCGGGGATCCGGCCGCGCTCGCGGTGCTGCTCGGGGCGCTGCTCGACGACCCGGACCGCCGCGCGGCGCTGGCGGCGGACGCCCGCACGGCGGTCGCGGCCTTCGACTGGCCGGGGGTGGCGCTGCGCGTGCTCGAGGTCTACGCGACCGCGATCGAGGCCACCGACGGCCGGGTCATCGACGAGGAGTGGGCAGAGCCACGGCCCGGGGCGTGACCCGCCGGGGCCGGAGGGCACTACGATGCCCCGCATGTGGTGGGTGCTGGGGGCGGTCGCGGTGGTCGCGCTGTTCTCCGCCTACCTGGGCTGGACCGCGCATCGGGTCGAGCGGGTGCACGTGCGCGCGCAGGCGGCCGAGCGGGCCCTCGACGCCCACCTGCTGCGCCGGGCCGCGGCCGCCGCGGTCGTCGCCGAGCAGCAGGACAACGTCGAGCTCTACGCCGCCGCCCGGCTGGCGCTCGACGCCGATCCGGACGAGCGCGAGTCGGCCGAGAACGATCTGACCCGCCAGCTGCGCGCCACGCCGCTGACCGGCAACGACCCGGCGGTGCGGCAGCTGATCGCCACCAGCCGCCGGGTGGGATTGGCCCGCCAGGTGCACACCGATCAGGTACGCGACGCGCTGACGTGCCGCCGCCGGCTGCTGGTGCGGGCGCTGGGGATGACCCGGCGGTACCCGCTGCCGCAGTACTTCGACATCGAGGACCCGGCGCTGCCCGAGCCCGCGGCCGGGGTGCCGCAGCCGGCGGCCCCGCCCACGGCCCCACTCGAGTCGGTCTGACCCTCCGCCGCCTCCTCCCCCGGCCGCGACCAGCTCTTTCACCGCCCTTTGCTCTGCTCACCCTGAGGAAGCACGCGGCCCTCTTGCTCTGCTTACTGTGAGGAAGCGGCTGCGCATTTGCTCCGCTTACCGGGAGGAAGCAGAGCAAAGCGTCCGCTTACCGTGAGGAAGCAGAGCAAAGCGTCCGCTTACCGTGAGGAAGCAGAGCAAAGCGTCCGCGTTCGAAGCCCCGGCTGGATCGCCGGGGCTTTTGGGCATCGGTGTGTTACCAGCCGCGCTCGGCGAGGCGGTGCGGCACCGGGATGTCGTCGACGTTGATGCCGACCATGGCCTCGCCCAGGCCGCGCGAGACCTTGGCGATCACGTCGGGGTCGTCGTGGAAGGTGACGGCCTTGACGATCGCGGCGGCGCGCTGGGCCGGGTTGCCCGACTTGAAGATGCCGGAGCCGACGAAGACGCCCTCGGCGCCGAGCTGCATCATCATTGCGGCGTCGGCCGGGGTGGCGATGCCGCCGGCGGTGAACAGCACCACCGGGAGCTTGCCGGCCTCGGCGACCTCCCGGACCAGGTCGTACGGCGCCTGCAGCTCCTTGGCCGCGACGAACAGCTCGTCCTCGGGCAGCGTCTGCAGGCGGCGGATCTCCTGCCGGATCTTGCGCATGTGGGTGGTGGCGTTGGAGACGTCGCCGGTGCCGGCCTCGCCCTTCGACCGGATCATGGCGGCGCCCTCGGTGATGCGGCGCAGCGCCTCGCCCAGGTTGGTCGCGCCGCAGACGAACGGCACGGTGAACTGCCACTTGTCGATGTGGTTGGCGTAATCGGCCGGGGTCAGCACCTCGGACTCGTCGACGTAGTCGACGCCGAGCGCCTGCAGCACCTGGGCCTCGACGAAGTGGCCGATGCGGGCCTTGGCCATCACCGGGATCGAGACGGCGTCGATGATGCCGTCGATCATGTCGGGGTCGGACATGCGGGAGACGCCGCCCTGGGCCCGGATGTCGGCCGGCACCCGCTCGAGCGCCATGACCGCCACCGCGCCGGCATCCTCGGCGATCTTCGCCTGCTCCGGCGTGACGACATCCATGATCACGCCGCCCTTGAGCATCTCCGCCATACCGCGCTTGACCCGCGCGGTCCCGACTGCGCTCTGGTTCTCGGACATGGTGTATCGGCTCCTCAAGCAGGGGTTTCGGTAACCGGATCGTATCCAGCCGCCCCCGGGCCGACGATGGCCAATCGACACCCTGGTGGCCTGCTTCCCGCCGCTGTCGTCGGCTTGAGGCTTTCCCGGGGCCGAACCGAACCGCAACCCGGGCGCGCCCGTTGCGCACTCCGCGCCCCCGCGGCCGGCCCGAACTGACTGGCATGACCGACACGATGATTGTTGAGCTGGGCCTGCAGGCGATGACCATTGCCGCGAAGATGGCCGCCCCGGTGCTGCTCACCGCCCTGGCGGTGGGCTTCGCGATCTCCCTGTTCCAGTCGGTCACCCAGATCCAGGAGGCGACCCTCTCGTTCGTCCCGAAGGCGGCGGCGGTGGGCGCGGCGCTGCTCTTCTCGGGCAACTGGATGCTGCACGAGATGGTCACCTACACCCAGCAGCTGTTCGAGAAGATCCCGCAGCTCATCGGCAGCTGAACCAGCTGAGGAAAGGGCCGGCCCGGTGGGCCGGCCCTTTTGCGTGGTCAGAAGTTCCTGAGGTCGTCCTGGGTGAACGGCTTGCGTTCGACCAGCGTGAGCCAGTTGCCGGTGTTGTCGCGGATGACCGCTTCCACGCCGTAGGGGCGATCGGCCGGTTCCTGGACGAACGTGACGCCGGCCTCGCGCAGCGCGGCGGCGGTCTTGCGGCAGTCGTCGACCTCGAGGCCGAGACCGCCCATCTGGCCCGCCTCGAGCTGGCCGCGCACGAACGCGGCCGCCTCGGCGGACAGCGGCGGGCCGGGGACCATGAGCGTGACCTCGAGCTCCGGCTGGCTCGGCTGGGCGATGGTCACCCACCGGAACTCGCCCATGGTGGCGTCGACCCGGGTCTCGAACCCGAGGTTGCGCACGTAGAACTCGCGCGTGGCGTCCTGGTCGAGGCAGTACACGGTGACCAGCGAGATGTTCTTAATCATGTCTCGACGCTAAGGCTCCCGGCGGCCGACGTGCTTCTCCCCGATTGCGCGACGACGCCGTGCATGAACAGGTGGCAGCCGGGGATGTGCGGCGTGTCGTAGGCGTATCGCCGCTGGTACGCGGCCGGGCTCTCGCCGACCAGGGCACGGAAGCGGGCGGAGAACGACCCCAGTGATGAGAAGCCGACGGCGACGCACACCTCGGTGACCGTGAGGTTCCCGTACCGGAGAAGGTCTTGTGCCCGTTCGATGCGACGGCGGGACAGGTAGTTGATCGGGGTGTCGCCGTAGGCCGCCCGGAACGTCCGGACCAGGTGAAATCTCGAAATGCCGGATAATTTGGTCAGATCGGCGAGCGCGATCGGCTCGGCGTAATGGCGGTCGAGGTGGTCCCGCACCCGGCGGATCGCGAACACCCGGCCAGCCTAAGCTGGGAAAGGTGAATATCGGAGTGCTGGCCCTGCAGGGCGATGTTCGGGAACACCTGGCGGCGCTCGCGGAAAGCGACGTGCTGGCGCGCCCGGTGCGGCGGCCCGAGGAGTTGGCGGAGGTCGCGGCGCTGGTGATTCCGGGCGGCGAGTCGACGGCCATCAGCAAGCTCGCGGTCGGCTTCGGGCTGCTCGACCCGATCCGGAAGCGGATCGCCGACGGCATGCCGGTCTACGGCTCGTGCGCCGGCATGATCATGCTGGCCACCTCGGTGCTCGACGGGCGTCCCGACCAGGAGTCGTTCCACGGCATCGAGATGACCGTGCGCCGCAACGCGTTCGGGCGGCAGGTGGACTCGTTCGAGGGCGACGTGACCATCGACGACATTCCGGGCGGGGATTTTCACGCCGTCTTCATCCGCGCGCCCTGGGTGGAAGACGTCGGCGAGGACGTGCGGGTGTTGGGCCGCGTCAAGGACGGACCGGCCGCCGGTAGGATTGTCGCCGTTCGGCAGGGGAACCTGCTCGCCACGGCTTTCCACCCGGAGCTCACCGGCGACCTCCGCGTCCACCGGTACTTCGTCGAGATGGTCCGCCAGGCCGCCTGACACCACGGAGGTTTTGCATGTCCGGCCACTCCAAGTGGGCGACGACCAAGCACAAGAAGGCCGTCATCGACGCCAAGCGCGGCAAGATGTTCGCGAAGCTGATCAAGAACATCGAGGTCGCTGCCCGCACCGGCGGTGGGGATCCGGCGGGCAACCCGACGCTCTACGACGCCATTCAGAAGGCGAAGAAGAGCTCCGTCCCCAACGACAACATCAACAACGCGGTCAAGCGCGGCTCCGGCCTGGAGGCCGGCGGCGCCGACTGGCAGACGATCATGTACGAGGGTTACGGCCCCAACGGTGTGGCGATCCTGATCGAGTGCCTCACCGACAACCGCAACCGCGCGGCGACCGAGGTGCGCACCGCGCTCACCCGCAACGGCGGCACCTTCGCCGACGCCGGCAGCGTGTCGTACCTGTTCAACCGCAAGGGCGTGGTGATCGTCCCGAAGGGCTCGCTGAGCGAGGACGACCTGATGCTCGCGGTCCTCGACGCCGGCGCCGAGGAGATCAACGACCTCGGCGACTCGTTCGAGGTGGTCTCCGAGCCCACCGACCTCATCCCGGTGCGCACCGCCCTGCAGGAGGCCGGCATCGAGTACGACTCGGCCGAGTCCTCCCTGGTCCCGACGATGACCGTGCCGGTCGACGAGGACGCGGCGCGCAAGGTCTTCAAGCTGATCGACGCCCTCGAGGACTGCGACGACGTGCAGAACATCTTCGCCAACTTCGACGTGTCCGACGAGGTCATGGCCGCCATCGACGCGTGACGCCCGAGCGCGGGCGGGGTCGAGCATGAGACCAGTTGACCAGTGACATCGAGTCTCATGACTAGTATGGTGAAGGGGTTGGTAGAGAATGACCGATCCGCGGGAGGCAGCGATGACTGACCTGGCTACCGATCCCACAACCGAACCGGCAGTCGATGCAGACCTTCTGGCAGAGGCGCAGCGGCAGATCCGAGCCACGTACGCCAACGAAGCCATCAACGAGGGCCTACGGCTCATTGTCGAGCGGGAACGCGCCAAGCGTCAGGCCGCACGGGCGCGCCTGGAGCAGATGCACGACGAAGGGTTGTTCGACTACGACCAACTCGACGCGGCCGACGAATGAATTACCTGATCGATGCGAGCGCCCTGACGCGGGTGCTGCGCAAGCAGGCTGACCCCAGTTGGAACGCTGTCGAGGATCGCGGGCTGCTCTCGGTCTGCGAACCGATTCTCGCGGAGACGCTGCTCATCGCATCGAGCAAGGAATACGAGGCAACCGAGGAAAATCTCGTCCTGAGGTTCCTTCCGGTGGCCGTGCCGGACGGAATCTGGGGTCTCGTCGCGGCTATCCGGCGCGACCTGGTGCCGCACGGCGCGCACCGCGGCCTGTCGGTCGCAGATCTGGTGATCGCCGCGACGGCCATCCGGCTCAAGTTGACCGTGCTCCACGAGGATGCTGACTTCGAAACGGTCGCCCGCTATGTGCCGGAGATGCGACAGCATCGACTGAGCGCGGGGCCGCCGTGATCGATGACAAGACACCCATGCGGGACGTCTGGCATGTGGAAAAGCCCGCCACTACCTTCTGGCACAAGGCGATAGCCGGCAGGCTTCTGTCGATGCGGGGCGCGGACGGCGCTCACGCTTTCTATCGACCGGCGCTGCACGGTGACAACCCGGGCGACTACGTCCTGCCCGACATCGGTGTGATCACGCGGCTCCCGCCGGATCGGTTGACCTGCTCCGCGTTGCCGGGGTCCGCGTTCACGCTGGTGGCCGAGATCGTTGACTTAGGCGGCGACGAAGGCGAGCGCGCCGACAAGATGGACTGGTATGCCCAGCGCGGCATCCCGGAGTACTGGATCGCCGACCAGGCGCCCGACCGCTCGGATGATGACGCCCTCGTCATCGTCCACCGGTTGGAGTCCTTCGGCGGCAAGTCCGTGTATCAATGCGAGCGCAGCCTCCTGCTATCCGAACTGGAAGCGGAGTACCGCGCCGGGTAATGGCGGGGATCGATCTGAGAAGCTGGCTTCTCAGGACGTCAGGGTGGAGAGCCAGGACATGTACTGAATCATTCCGCCGACCAGGAGTATGCCGGTGGCGATCAGGCGGCCCACGCGGTGCCACTGCTGTTTGCGGTACGCCTGGACCCACGCGATGCCGGCGTCGGCGTAGGGGCCCGCTCCCACCCGTACGGTGTCGTCCAGAACGTCCGCCTTGCGCACGGCCAGCGTCGGACCCGGACCACGCAGCGGCATGTACGGCTGCGTGCGCAGCACGCGGATGTCGACCTCGTAGATCTGCTCGTCCCGCCACTGCTTCGTGCGGCTGGCCAGGCGCCGCGACATGTACTCCATCGGCGCGTCCTTGTGGGCCAGCCATCCCCACCACGTCAGCCTGCGCCAATGGCCGGCCACGTCGGCCAGCACGTCCATATAGAGGTGTCCCGCCTCGAAGTCGCCGCCCACCAGCCGATCCGTCTCGCGGCGCAGCGCCGCGAGGTGGCCGGCCACGAAGGCGACGTACTCCGGTGGCGGTTCGTCGTCCATCGGCGGAACGAGGTACATGGCTACCTCCCGACTCCCATCGTCGAGGCGTGTCGGTGCCGGGCGCAAGACCGGCCCGTATTAAGGTGTCGAACACACGTACGTGAGACAGGGGAGGTCCGTGGTGCGCGTGCTCGGCGTCGACCCGGGCCTCACCCGCTGCGGCGTCGGCGTGGTCGAGGGCGTGCCCGGCCGTCCGTGCAAACTGATCGGCTACTACGTGGTCTACACCGACCCCGACGACGACATCTCCCTGCGCCTGCTGCGGCTCGACACCGAGCTGGCCGCCCTGGTCGCCGAGCACCGGCCCGCGAGCGTCGCGGTGGAACGCGTGTTCTCCCAGCACAACGTGCGCACGGTGATGGGCACGGCACAGGCCAGCGGGGTCGCGATCCTGGCCGGCGCGCGGGCCGGCCTGCCGGTGCAGACGTACACGCCGAGCGAGGTCAAGGCGGCCGTCACCGGCTCCGGCACGGCCGGCAAGCAGCAGATGACCAGCATGGTCACCCGGCTGCTCGGGCTCGACGCGCCGCCCCGGCCGGCCGACGCCGCGGACGCGCTGGCCCTCGCCATCTGCCACATCTGGCGCGGCGGCACCCGGGCCCGCATCGAGGCCGCCGCGCTCGCGGCGAAGCGTTTGCAGAGAAGAGGAGCACGGCGATGATCGCGAGCGTCCGCGGCGTGGTGGCCGCCATCAACCCGGACAGCGCCGTGATCGAGGTCGGCGGCGTCGGCCTGCAGGTGCAGTGCGCGCCGGGCACGCTCGCCGGCCTCAAGGCCGGCGTCGAGGCCCGGGTGGCGACCAGCCTGGTGGTCCGGGAGGATTCCCTGACCCTGTACGGCTTCGCGGACGACGACGAGAAGCAGCTGTTCGAGCTGCTGCAGACCGCGAGCGGCGTCGGCCCCCGGCTGGCCCAGGCGGTGCTCGCCGTGCACGCGCCCGACGTGGTGCGCCGCGCCATCGCCGGCGCTGACCTGGCCACGCTGACCCAGGTGCCGGGCATCGGCAAGAAGGGCGCCGAGAAGATGGTGGTCGAGCTGCGCGACCGGATCGGCCCCATGCCGGCCGGTGGCGAGGGCGCGCCGGCCGGCGTGCTCAGCGGGGGCTGGCAGGAGCAGGTGCGCCAGGGCGTGCTCGCGCTCGGCTGGACGGTCGCCCAGGCCGACCAGGCGGTCGCCAAGCTCGGCGAGACCATCGACGGCGAGGTCCCGCCGGTTCCGCAGCTGCTGCGCCAGGCCATCCGCCTGCTGGGCCGGGCCCGATGACGGATCTGGTATCGCCCGACGCGGGCGACGACGACCTCGACGCCGAGGCCAGCGTCCGGCCCCGCCGGCTGGCCGACTTCATCGCCCAGCACCGGGTGCGCGACCAGCTGGAACTGCTGCTCAAGGGCGCGATGGGCCGCGGCACGCCGCCCGACCACATCCTGCTCTCGGGCCCGCCTGGCTTAGGTAAGACCACGCTGGCGAACATCGTGGCGGCCGAGCTCGGCACCGGGATCCGCACCACGAGCGGGCCGGTGATCGAGCGGTCCGGGGACCTCGCGGCGATCCTGACCAGCCTCGCGCCCGGCGACGTGCTGTTCATCGACGAGATCCACCGGATCGCCAAGCCGGCCGAGGAGCTGCTCTACAGCGCCATGGAGGACTTCCGGGTCGACGTGGTGGTCGGCAAGGGGCCGGGCGCCACCGCGATCCCGCTGGACGTCGAGCCGTTCACGCTGGTGGGGGCGACGACGCGGGCGGGGCTGCTCTCCGGGCCGATGCGCGACCGGTTCGGGTTCGTGGCGCACCTCGACTTCTACTCACCGGCCGATCTGGACGCGCTGCTGCACCGCTCGGCGCGGATCCTCGGGGTGCCGATCACCGCGGAGGGCGCGGCCGAGATCGCCGGGCGCTCGCGCGGCACGCCGCGCATCGCGAACCGGCTGCTGCGCCGGGTGCGCGACTACGCCGAGGTGCGGGCCGACGGAGTGGTCACCCAGGAAACTGCCAGGGAGGCCCTTCGGGTGTACGACGTGGACGTGCTCGGCCTCGATCGGCTGGACCGGGCGGTGCTGCGGGCGCTGATCGAGACGTTCCGGGGCGGCCCCGTCGGGCTCTCCACGCTTGCCGTGGCGGTGGGGGAGCAGTCCGACACGGTCGAGGAGGTCTGCGAGCCGTTCCTGGTGCGCGCCGGTCTGCTGGCCCGCACGCCGCGGGGGCGGGTGGCGACCGAGGCCGGCTGGCTGCACCTGGGCAAGACGCCCCCGTCCGGCGCGGTTCAGGCGGATTTGTTCGCCCGAGACGTATGAAATCCGCTCGTAATGTGAACGTGATGTGTGCCGCATTCGGACTTCCCAGGTTGACCGATTAGACTCGCCGCGGTTCAACCCAGATGTGTATATCGCCCGGACGCGTGTGATCGCCCGCGCCGGGGTCTACGGAAGGCTTTCTTGTGTATCTGTCAGCGGCCGCCTCGGGCGGGGGGAGCAGCTTCACCACGATCCTGTTCCTGCTTCTGCTCTTCGGCGTCGTCTATTTCCTGATGATCCGGCCGCAGCAGAAGCGGCGCCGCGAGGCGCAGGACCTTCAGAAGCAGCTCGGCCCCGGCGACCAGATCGTCACCATCGGTGGCCTGCACGGCACGATCGTCGCGATCGACGACGACGCGGCTACCCTGGAGGTCGCTCCGGGGGTTCAGGTGAAGTTCGCCCGCCAGGCGATCGCCCGCGTCCTGCCCCGGCCGGCGGCCGAGGAGGCTGCTCCGGCGGCGGAGCCGACGATCGACGACGTCGAGAGCACGGTCGTCGACGACAGCCAGAAAAAGGACTGAACCACTTTCCGGACCGGCCCTCGGCGCACTGAGCCGACGGGCCGGTTCGTCCGGCCGGAGACCGGCCACTGATCATCGTATGGGCGCCGCCAGGGGGGCGGCCGTGACGCAGGGAGACCGAACGCCGTGGCACGACCACCACAGGGACAGATGCATCCCGGACGCCAGCTCGGCGTGCTCGGCCTGGTCTTCGTCGTCCTGTATCTGCTGGTCTTCTTCGCCGGTGGGGCGAAGGGAGGCTTCACCGACCGGCTCCACCCCAAGCTGGGGCTGGACCTGGTCGGTGGCACGCAGGCCACCTACATCGCGTCCGTGCAGGGCGGCCAGGTGCCGTCCAAGGAGAGCATGGAGCAGGCCAAGAACATCATCGAGAACCGCGTGAACGCGCTCGGTGTGTCCGAGGCCGAGGTGGTCGTGCAGGGCGACCGCAACATCGTCGTCTCGCTCGCGGGCAAGGCCGACGACCAGCTCAAGAACCTCTCGCAGGCGGCGCAGATGCGCTTCCGCCTGGTGATCGGCGCGACCGGTGACGTGTCGTCGACGGCGCTGAACCCGCCGTCCGCGCCGGCCTCGGCCGCGCCCTCCGGCTCCGCCCAGCCGTCGACGTCGGCCAGTGCGCCCGCCGCCAACGCGAGCGCCCCGGCCGCCGACGCCAGCGCGCCGAGCGGTGGCCAGGGTGGCGGCGAGGTGGTGAAGGCGCCGAGCCCGAGCACCACCCCGAGCACCACCCCGAGCGCCGCGCCGAGCGCGACCCCGGCCGCGACGCCGGACGCGACGAGCACCGCCGCCGTGCCCGGCCAGGAGCAGGTTTCCGTCGCCGACGTGCAGAAGAAGGTGGGCCCGGCCGCCTGGGCCGCCGCCGAGAAGCTGACCGCGCCGGTCGACCTCTCCGCCGACCCCAAAGCCGGCCTGCCGTTCGCCAACTTCGCGAAGCTCTCCGGCGCGGAGGTCAACGCGCTGACCCCGCAGATGCAGTACTACGTGCCGACGATCAGCTGCAAGCAGCTCGACGACCGGCCGAACGGCGCGATCGACGACGTCAACAAGCAGGCCACGGTCTGCTACCAGGGCGGCAAGGTGCTGCTGGACAAGGCGCCGGTGGTCGGTGACGACATCTCGAAGGCCAGCCCGCAGCTCGACCAGCAGAACGGCCAGTGGGTCGTCTCGCTCGACTTCAAGAGCGAGGGCTCGACGAAGTGGGCGAACCTCACCCGCCAGGCGTTCAACGCGACCTCGAGCGACCCCTGCTACACCGCCGCCACGGCGATGTACGGCAGCATCGAGCACTGTGCCGTCGCGGTCGTCCTCGACAAGACGGTGATCTCGGCGCCGCAGATCCAGGGCGTGCTCACCGGCACCTCGCAGATCACCGGCCAGTTCACCGCGGTGTCCGCCAAGCAGCTGGCCGACCAGCTCAACTTCGGCGCGCTGCCGGTCACCTTCACCTCGGGCCCGGCCCAGACGGTCTCCGCGACCCTGGGCATCGCCCAGCTCAAGGCCGGTCTGCTGGCGGCCGCGATCGGCATGGCGCTGGTGGCGGTGTACGCGTTCTTCTACTACCGCCTGCTCGGCTCGGTCATCTTCCTGAGCCTGATGCTGTCGGGGTTGCTGACCTTCGGCGCGCTGGTCTTCCTCGGCCGCACGCTGGGCTTCACGCTGACCCTGGCCGGTATCGCCGGCTTCATCGTTTCACTGGGTGTGGCAGCCGACTCGTTCGTCATCTACTTCGAACGCCTCAAGGACGAGATCCACGAGGGCCGAAGTCCGCGTAGCGCCGTGCCCCGCGCCTGGGCCCGGGCCCGCCGCACGATCATCTCGGCGAACACGATCACGATCATGGCCGCGGTGGTGCTCTACATCGTCTCGGTCGGCGCGGTCCAGGGCTTCGCCTTCGCGCTGGGTCTGTCCACCGTGCTCGACCTGATCGTGGTGTTCCTCTTCCGGCACCCGATCATGACGATGTTCGCGAACACCAAGGCGTTCATGTCGCCGCGGGTGAGCGGTCTCGGCCGCGTCCTGCGTCGCGCCCCGACCGACGTCAAGGAGGCCTGATCATGGCCCGCACCGGTCTCGCCACCCGCCTCTACCAGGGCGAGGCGAACATCAACATCGTGGGCCGGCGCAACCGCTGGTTCGCGATCGCGGCGATCCTCGTCCTGATCTCGATCGGCAGCTTCGTGTTCCGCGGCTTCGAGCTGGGCATCGAGTTCGCCGGCGGCACGTCGTTCAGCGTGCCCGGCACGACCGTCAGCGGCGAGAAGCTGACCCAGTCGCAGGTCTCCGACGCGGTCGAGCACGCGATCCAGTCGGTCGACCCGAACGCCGAGGTCACCGCCGTCCAGACGGTGCGCGGCGCCGGCCAGGGCGAGAGCTTCACCGTCCGGGCGTCGGCGCTCACCGCGCCGCAGGCCGAGCAGGCGAAGGCCACCCTGGTCGAGGACCTCAACGTGAATCCCGACGACGTCAGCGACGACCAGGTCTCGGCGGCCTGGGGTGGTCAGGTGACCCGGCAGGCGCTCATCGGCCTGGTCATCTTCCTGATCCTGGTGATGGCGTACCTGGTGATCCGGTTCGAGTGGCGGATGGCGGCGGCCGCGGTCTCCTCGCTGCTGCTCGACCTGATCCTGACCGCGGGCGTGTATTCGCTGGTCGGGTTCGAGGTCACGCCATCCACGGTGATCGGCTTCCTGACGATTCTCGGTTACGCGCTGTACGACGTCGTGGTGGTGTTCGACAAGGTCCAGGAGAACACCCGCGGCATCACGGCGGGCAGCACCCGGACCTACTCCGAGGCGACCAACCTGGCGGTCAACCAGACCATCATGCGGTCGATCAACACCGGGCTGGTGGCGCTGCTGCCGGTCGGCGGTCTGCTGTTCATCGGCGCCGGCCTGCTCGGCGCGGGCACGCTCAAGGACCTCGGTCTGGTGCTCTTCGTCGGCATGGGCTTCGGCGTCATCTCCTCGATCATGTTCGCGGCGCCGGTGCTGACCGTGCTCAAGGAGCGCGAGCCGAGGATCAAGGCGCACACCGCCCGGGTGCTGGCCCGCCGCGCGGCGGTCAAGGCGGGCGACGTCGCCCCGCGCGCCGAGCGGCAGCGCCAGCCGAACGCGACCGCGCCGGACGAGGCTGCCCCGGCCCTGGCCGCCTCGTCGGCGCCGCGGCCCGGCTCGCGCCCGACGGCCAAGCGCAACACCAACCGCGGCGGCCGTCCCGGTGGCAACCGCCCGAGCGGCGGCGGCAAGCGGCGGTAGATTCTGCGTCGATGGCCCGCCTTTCTCCGGAAGGGCGGGCCATTACGCTGTCTGGCGTGACGGATCAGACTCCCAAGGGTGACAGTGGGCCCGAGCTTGCCGCCGTGGTCGCGAACCGCACGGTCGACGTGCCCGACTTTCCGAAGCCGGGCATCGTCTTCAAGGACCTGATGCCGCTGTTCGCCGACGGGCAGGCCTTCCGCACGGTGATCGACGGGATCGTCGGGCACTATCCGGCGGGCTTCGACGTGGTTGCGGGGGTGGAGGCGCGCGGGTTCGTGGTCGCCGCGGCGGTCGCCTACGCGACCGGCGCCGGGGTGGTGCCGGTGCGCAAGGCCGGCAAGCTGCCGCGAAAGGCCCTCAGTGCCTCGTACGAGCTCGAATACGGCGAAGCCACCCTCGAGGTGCACGAGGACGCGTTCATCGCCGGTCAGCGTGTCCTGGTGGTCGACGACGTGCTCGCCACCGGCGGCACGGCCGGTGCGGCCCTCGATCTCGTCGAGCGCGCGGGCGGCACGATCGCCGGCTTCACCGTGGTGATGGAGCTGGCCTTCCTCAAGGGCCGGGAGCGGCTCGCGCCCCGCGAGGTCCACGCGCTGCTGACCGTTTGACCGCTTTGCCGGGTTGGCGGTCGTTCTTTCGGAGGTTCGGCCGGGCCAAGGGGGAAGAGCGTGCGGGTAGGATGGCGTTCCAGACCAGGTGACCAATGGCATGAGCGGACTTCTCCGGCCGACGGCGATCGGTGAGGTTCCAGGCGATGGTGTGAGGAGGCCGGTGTCCAGCGACGTCGCCCCTCCGGCGGAGGGCACGGTGCAGCCGACCGAAGGCACACAGACCGGCGCGGACGCCACGGAGGCGCCGCCCGTCGACCAGGCGCGCGTCGCCGACCTCGCCGAGACTCGTGTCGACGAGCCTCGCGACGCGGCCGGCGTCCGGGCGGCCCAAACTCAGGCGGCCCAGAACAACGCGGCCCAGTCTCAGGCGGCCCAGACTCACGTGGCCCAGACTGAGGCCGTTCAGACGCAGGCAACCAAGGCCAAGGCGCCCAAGACCGAATCGGCCAAGAGCAAGTCCGCCAAGACCGAGTCGGCCAAGGGCCAGCCGGCCAAGACCGAGACGGCTCATCCCCGCCCCGCGGTCCCGGCCCCCGATCCCGAGGTCACCCAGCCGATGCCGCCGGGCGAGGAGTCCGGCGGCGGGTTCGGGCTGGCCAGCGCGCCGACCGGCCGGCGGGTCCGGGCCCGGCTCGCCCGGTTCAACGCGCCGTGGCAGAGCACGCAGGTCAGCGAGGTCCTCGAGCCGCTGATCGCGACCCACCGGGCCAGCCACCCCAAGGCCGACGGGCGTCAGCTCCAGCGCGCCTTCGACGTCGCCGCTCGCTGGCACTCGGGTCAATATCGCAAGTCCGGCGACCCGTACATCACGCATCCGCTCGCCGTGGCGACGATTCTGGCCAACCTCGGCATGGACACGACCACCCTGGTGGCCGCCCTGCTGCACGACACGATCGAGGACACCGACTACTCGCTCGACCAGATGCGCACCGACTTCGGCGGCGAGGTGGCGCTGCTGGTCGACGGCGTGACCAAGCTCGACCGGGTCAAGCTGGGCGACGCGGCCAAGGCCGAGACCATCCGCAAGATGGTCGTCGCGATGGCGAAAGACCCGCGCGTGCTGGTCATCAAGCTGGCCGACCGGCTGCACAACATGCGTACGCTGACCTTCCTGCCCCGCGCCAAGCAGGAGCAGAAGGCCAAGGAGACGCTGGAGATCCTCGCCCCGCTGGCGCACCGGCTGGGTATGAACACGATCAAGTGGGAGCTCGAGGACCTGGCGTTCGGCACGCTGTTCCCCAAGCGGTTCGAGGAGATCAACCGCCTGATCGGCGAGCACCAGCCGCAGCGTGAGGCGCTGCTGCGCCAGGTGACCAACCGGGTGTCGCTCGACCTGAAGTCGGCCAAGATCAAGGCGGAGACGACCGGGCGGCCCAAGCACCTGTACTCGATCTATCAGAAGATGATCGTGCGGGGCCGCGACTTCAACGACATCTACGACCTGGTCGGCGTGCGCATCCTGGTCGACACGGTCCGCGACTGCTACGCCGCGCTGGGCGTCATCCACGCGAACTGGCAGCCGGTGCCGGGCCGGTTCAAGGACTACATCGCGATGCCGAAGTTCAACATGTACCAGTCGTTGCACACGACGGTCATCGGCCCGACCGGCAAGCCGGTCGAGATGCAGATCCGCACGTTCGCGATGCACCGCACGGCCGAGTTCGGCATCGCCGCGCACTGGAAGTACAAGGAGCAGAAGGGCGCGACGATCGTCGGCCCGCCGGCGCACATCGACGAGATGACCTGGCTGCGGCAGCTGCTCGACTGGCAGCGCGAGGCGAGCGACCCGTCCGAGTTCCTGGACGCGCTGCGCTTCGACCTGTCCAGCCAGGAGGTCTACGTCTTCACGCCGAAGGGCGACGTGATCCCGCTGCCCACCGGCTCGACCCCGGTCGACTTCGCGTACGCGGTGCACACCCAGGTCGGGCACAAGTGCATCGGCGCGCGGGTCAACGGCAAGCTGGTCCCGCTCGAGTCGACGCTGTCCAACGGCGACGTCATCGAGATCTTCACGTCGAAGTCGGCCTCGGCCGGCCCGACGCAGGACTGGCTCGGCTTCGTCAAGAGCCCCCGGGCGCGTACGAAGATCCGGCAGTTCTTCAACAAGGAGCGCCGCGAGGAAGCGATCGAGATCGGCAAGGAGTCGATCGTCAAGGCGATGCGCAAGCAGGGCCTGCCCCTGCAGCGCATGCTGACCAGCGAAAACCTGACCACCATCGCCCGTGACCTGCACCTGGCCGACGTGGCCTCGCTGTACGCCGCGGTCGGGGAGAACACGGTCTCCGCCCAGTCGGTCGTGCAGAAGCTGGTGGCCGGTTTCGGCGGCGAGGAGGGCGCGGTCGAGGACATCGCCGAGACCGCCGTCGCGACCCGCCCGCCGCGCAACCGCAGCACCGCGCAGGATCCGGGCGTGGTGGTCAAGGGCGTCAGCGACGTCTGGGTCAAGCTGGCCCGCTGCTGCACGCCGGTGCCCGGCGACGCGGTCTTCGGCTTCGTCACCCGCTCCGGCGGGGTGAGCGTGCACCGTGAGGACTGCGCCAACGCCGAGGACCTGCGCGACCAGCCCGAGCGCCTGGTCGAGGTCAGCTGGAAGCCGACCAGCGCGTCGACGTTCCTGGTCGCGATCCAGGTCGAGGCGCTCGACCGGCACAAGCTGCTGGCCGACGTGACGCGGGTCCTCTCCGAGGAGCGCGTCAATATCCTCTCGGCGACGGTGACGACCACGCGCGACCGGGTCGCGGTCAGCCGCTTCACCTTCGAGATGGCCGACCCGAAACACCTGGGCCACCTGGTGGCGGCCGTCCGCAAGGTCGACGGCGTCTTCGACGCCTACCGGGTGACGTCGGGCGCGTAACGAAGCGTGACGTGCGCGCGGAGCGCGCGCACCCACCGCCTCGGAGGCGGGGACGCCCGAATCCGGCGCGGGACGGTGCGCGACGCGTACCATATCGGGGTTTTTATACGGAGAGGGCGAGACCAGACGGCCTCGCCCTTCCGCACCCGGCTGAATCAGCTCATCACGAGCGTCTTGATGTCGAGTTCCTTCTTGGGATGGCCGCCGCCGGCCTGCTGCGCGAACGCGCCGTCGTCACCGGCCTTGACCACGTCCTTCACCAGGTCGAGGCCCGTGGTGATCTTGCCGAGCAGGGTGTAGCTCGCGGGCAGCTTGGTGTCTTCCGAGCAGATGAAGAACTGGCTGCCGGTGCTGCCCGGCTGGCCCGTGTTGGCCATCGCGATCGAGCCGGCCGGGTACGGGTTGTTGGTGTCGGTCGGCAGGTTTTCCTCGGCCATCGTGTAGCTCGGGCCGCCCTGACCATCGGTGTCGCGGTAGCCCTTGCCGGACGCGAACGGGTCACCGCACTGCAGCACCTTGAAGCTGGCCTCGTTGACCAGCCGGTGGCACTTCGTGTTGTCCCAGAACTTCTTGCTGCTCAGGTACGCGAAGCTCGCCGCCGTGCATGGCACCTTGGACTTGTCGAGCGTCGCCACGATCTTGCCGAGGTTGGTGTCCATGGTCATCGTGGCGGTGCCGGTGTTGGGCGCCGTCGCCGGCGGGGTGCCGACGTCCTTGACCTTGCCGCCGCCGGTGTCCGGGGTCCAGGTGCACGCGACCTGGCCGGCGGGCACCGCGCTCGCGGCCGGGGTGTCCTTCTTGTCGTCCTTCATCGCGGTCACGATCCACACCGCGACGCCGGCGATGACGACGACCGCGATCGCCGAACCGATGATGGCCTGCCGCTGGCGGCGCTTTCGAGCGGCCGCGGAGCGCTCGGCCATCTCCTTCTCGAGCCGGGCCCGCGCCGCCGCGCGCTGCCGGTCCTTGATCGACGACACGGTGTTCCTCCTGCTGTGTTCGGCCTGGGGGATTAAGACTGGGCGCTCGCTGAAGGGGCAGCCGTCTGCCCGACGGTGAGGCTGGTGATCGTGATCTTGGTTTTGGGCTTGACCTTGTCGCCGGCGTCGTCCGCGACGGTGGGGATCTTGCCGATCTTCTCGACGGTGGTCATGCCGCCGGACACCGAGCCGACGGTCGAGAACTCCGGGGTGGCCGGCGAGTAGTCCTTGAAGAAGATCAGGAACTGGCTGCCGTTGGTGCCGGGCGGGTTGCCGATCAGCGCGACCGTGCCCTTGGGGTAGAGCGGGGTCGGGCCGGCGGCGCCGGAGCTCGGCGACGGGTCCGGAGCGGCCGGCGTGTTCTCGCTGTACACGCTGTACGTCGGGCCGCCGAGGCCGGTGCCGGTCGGGTCGCCGCAGCGGATCGCGCCGTACGTCGTGATCTCGTGGCACGTGGTGTTGTCGTAGAAGTTCTTGCTCGCCAGGTACCGGAGGTCCTCGGCACCGCACGGCGCCGAGGCCACATCCAGCGTGACCTCGATCGGTTCGCCCTGGTCGGTCGTGACCGTCATCGTCTCGGTGCCGTCGACGGGGATGTCCTTGGTGGGCGGCGTGCCGACGTCCTTGAGGTTGGTGTTGGTCGTCGCGTTCTGCGGCGTCCAGGCGCAGATGTCCTGGTCGGCCGCGCTGGGCGTGTCGTCGGAGTCGAACGCCCCGCCGATCCACGCGATCCCGGCGACGATCAGGAGGACCGCGACACCAGCGCCGAGGCCGGCGTACATCCGGCGCCTCCGCCGCTCCTTGACGGCTCGTCGTGCCATCTGCCGATCGAGCTTCGCCCGGGCGAGCTTGCGCTGCCGGTCCTTACTGGATGCCACCGAAGGCTGCCCTTCCTCACTGTGTCCTGTCACACGCCCGCAAGAGTGTACGGGTACCTCCTGAGAAAGTGGTGTGCCCCCGCCCGGCTAGGCTCGTTACGATTCGTACCCGATCTTTGCGTGGAGTGGGTCAGTTGCTCGTCACTGGGTTTCCGGCTGAAGCCTTCGGCACCAATTGCTATGTGGTGGCCGCCGGGCCGGGCGAGCAATGCCTGATCGTCGATCCCGGCATCGGGGTTCTCGACCGGCTCGACGAGGTGCTCGCCCAGCACCGGCTCCAGCCGGCCGCCGTGCTGCTCACGCACGGGCACCTCGATCACACGTTCTCGGTGGCGCCGGTCTGCGGGGCGCGCGGGATCCCGGCGTACGTGCACCCGGCCGACCTCGAGATGCTGGCCGACCCGGCCAAGGGGCTGAGCGCCGACCTGTCCGCGGTGTTCGGCGGCCGGTTGAGCTACACCGAGCCGTCCGACGTCGCCGAGCTGACCGACGGAGCCGTGCTCAACCTCGTCGGCCTCGAGGTGACGGTCGACCACGCCCCGGGCCATACCGGCGGGTCGGTGCTGTTCCGCCTGCCCGGGGACGATTCGCCGCTCTGCCTCGCCGGCGACTTGCTCTTCGCGGGATCCATCGGGCGCACCGACCTGCCGGGCGGGAACACCGCGACGATGATGACCAGCCTGCGGGACAAGATCCTGCCGCTGGCCGACGACACCGTCGTGCTGCCCGGCCACGGACCGGCCACCACCATCGGCCGCGAGCGCGCGACGAACCCGTACCTGCGGGAGCTGATCGCCGCGCCCGGCCGTGGTCTCTGATCGCATCAATAGGAGATTTTGAGAATGCCGATTTCCGGCTTCCCCGAATGGCTGCCCGCGCAGCGCATGATCGAGCAGCGGGTCATCGACCGGATTCGCGCGACCTTCGAGCTGTACGGCTTCGCGCCGCTCGAAACCCGTTCCGTCGAGCCGCTGGAGACCCTTCTGAGCAAGGGTGAGACCTCGAAGGAGGTCTATCTGCTGCACCGCCTCCAGGGCGATCCCGGCGACGCCCCGTCCGACGATCAGCTCGGCCTGCACTTCGACCTGACGGTGCCCTTCGCTCGGTACGTCGTGGAAAATGCCGGCAAGCTGGTCTTCCCGTTCCGGCGCTACCAGATCCAGAAGGTGTGGCGGGGCGAGCGGCCGCAGGAGGGCCGCTACCGCGAGTTCCTGCAGGCCGACATCGACGTGGTCAACCGGGACAACCTGCCGTTCCACTACGACACCGAGATGCCGCTGGTGATCGGGGACGCGCTGGGCGGGCTGCCGATCCCGGCCGCGCGCATCCAGGTCAACAACCGCAAGGTGTGCGAGGGCTTCTACCGGGGCCTGGGCCTGTCGGACACCGACCAGGTGCTGCGCACCGTCGACAAGCTCGACAAGATCGGCCCGGCCCGCGTGTCGGAACTGCTGGTGGAGACGGCCGGCGCATCACCGGCCCAGGCGTCCGCGTGCCTCGACCTCGCGGCGATCTCGGCCGAGGACGCGTCCTTCGTGGACGCGGTGCGCAAGCTGGGTGTCGCCGATCCGCTGCTCGACGAGGGCCTCGAGGAACTCGTCCGGGTCGTCGAGACCGCCCGCGAGCACGCGCCCGGCCTGGTCGTCGCCGAGCTCAAGATCGCGCGCGGCCTCGACTACTACACCGGCACGGTCTACGAGACCCAGCTGCGCGGCTACGAGCGGTTCGGGTCGGTCTGCTCCGGCGGCCGCTACGACAACCTCGCCTCCTCGGGCAAGGAGAGGTTCCCGGGGGTCGGCATCTCGATCGGCGTGTCCCGCATGCTCGGCGTGCTCTTCGGCCAGCGAGCGCTGAGCGTCTCCCGCTCGGTGCCGACCTGCGTGCTGGTCGCGCTGCCGCACGAGGACCAGCGGGTGGCCTGCGACCGGATCGCCGCGTCGCTGCGGCGACGCCGCATCCCCACCGAGGTGGCGCCGTCCGCCGCCAAGTTCGGCAAGCAGATCCAGTACGCCGACCGGCGCGGGATCCCGTACGTGTGGTTCCCTGGTTCTCCGGACACGGTGAAGGACATCCGCTCCGGCGACCAGGTCCCCGCCGACGCCGCGACCTGGCAGCCCCCGGCCGACGACCTGCACCCGGTCGTGTCCGGCGCTTGAGCCCTGCCCCCGACCCGCATGCACATCGCGCCCCGGGTTACCGCGGCGCGGGCGGGTCCGCCACCTCACCTGCTCCGATCATTTCGTTTCACTGAGGCCGGCGCGGCGTTCCTGACGTCGCGCCGCTTCCCGCCGTTGTGCACCGCTTTTCACCGTTATGCGCTGCTTTCCGCGGTTGTGCCCCGCTTCCGCGCTGCGCCGCTCCCCGCCGTTGTGCACCGCTTTCCGCTGGGCGCTTCGCGCCGCCTTTCCGCTGCACCGCTGCGCGCCGCTTCGGCTGCGCGCCGCTTTCCGCAGCGCGTCGCTTCGCGCCTTCGCACCCGTCGCCGCACCATCTCCCGCGGTGTGCTCAGCGATCTTGATGACCTGCGGTTAGTCGCGAACACCACCTCATCAGAACTAGCCGTTAGTGATCAACTTCCGCCCGAACAACCCGACATGTCGGGCGCCGGAGCGTCAGCTGTCCCACCAAGTGGCCCGCTCGCCCAGCCCGCAGGACCCACCGCCACCTTGTGGGAACGAGTCTCGGCGCGTTGGCGTGACCGCCACATCATGGGATGCTGCCGCCCGCGCGACCGGCCCCAGCTCACCGCGCCCACTCGCATCTCCCCGAATGCCACGAGCCGCGCCCCCAAAGGCGGGTCCCGCAGACCCCGCACCCCGAGCCAAGTGGGTGATCTCCTCGCGACGGCACCCCCGGCAATATCGCGCTGGTGGGTGGGGTGCAAGCGGGGTTTGCTTGCGCCCCACCCACCGGTGTGATCGCCTCCAGGCGCCGCCGCGAGGAGATCACCCACGCCCCCACCGCAACCATCGCCAGCCAGATCTCCGAGCGATGGCCGGGGTGGGGGGCGGAGCCCCGCGAACTTGACCTTCGAAAACAAGCGCCAATCGATCTTCGCAGCGCCCCGCAGACCGCCCCCACCCCGGCGCTGGGCGGGGCCGAGTAGACCACCCGCGTACGACAAGAACGGGGCGCTGTCCACAGGGCGGAAGAAGATCAGGACGGCAGCTGCCGGTGCATCACCTCGACGGTCTGCGGCAGGTGCGGCGTCGTGAGCGTGTAGGTGGGAGCGCCGCCGCACAGCGCCACCACCAGGAAATTGATCAGGGCGATGTCGATCGGGTGCGGCTCGGTCGCCGAGCTGGTAGAAGGCCATGTTCTGGGCATACGTCACCTGGCGGCTGCCGTCCGGGCTGTGCCACGACACCGTCTGGTGGCCGATCGTGCCGCCGTCGTGACCCCAGAAGCGGCCGCACGGCAGGTCCACCCAGTACAGGCCGAGGCCGTAACCGCCGGCGGCCGGGTCGGCGGGCACCTGCGGGACGGTGGTCTGCATCTGGGCCAGCAGGGCCGGCTTCAGCAGGCGGCCGGTGAGCAGCGCGCGGTAGAAGACGTTCAGGTCACGGGCGGTGGAGACGATCTCGCCGGCGGCCCAGGCCCACGACATGTTGCATTGGGTGAAGTCCTTGAGCGTGCCGTCGGTCCACGGCACATAGGCGTGCATGTGCGGCCCGCGGATGCCGGGGTCGGCGCCCTCGAAATAGGTGTGGCGCAGGCCCAGCGGCCGCAGGATCCGCTTGGCGATCTCGGCGCGGTAGCTGTGCCCGGTCACCCGCTCGATGATGATCCCGGCGAGGATGTAGTTGGTGTTCGAGTACGAGTGCATCGCGCCGGGCGGGTTGGTGGCGCCGGCGCCGACCCCGATCCGCACCAGCTGCTCGGGGGTGTAAAGGGTGCCGCACAGCGTGGGCAGGTCCTCGAGTCCGGACAGGATCGTGGTGTCGTAGTCGCCGATGCCGCTCGTGTGGTTGAGCAGCATCCGCACGGTCACCTCGCGGGCCAGGCCGGCGGGGACGAGGCCGCGCGGCAGATAGCGGCCGATCGGCGCGTCCAGGGCGATCCGGCGCTCGCCGGCCAGCTGGAGCACGGTGGTGGCGGTGAAGGTCTTGGTGATGCTGCCGATCCGGTGCCGCATGCCGTCGCGCACCGGGGCGCCGGTCGCGACGTCGGCCACGCCGGTGGTCGGGGTCCAGGTGCGGCGGCCGTCGCGCACCTCGGCGAACGCGCCGGGCATCCCGGCCGCGTGCACGGCGTCGAGCTGTTGCTGCAGCAGCCGGCCGAAGGTGTCGCCGGAGGTAGCCGCGGCCGGCGCCGCCGGAGCGATCAGCACGGCGAAGGTCGTCAGAACGGTCAGGGTGCGTCGCAACATCGCTGCCTCCCGGGTCGTCAGGAGCCATCCATGATGGTCCATCAGCGCCGTGAGTCAGCCGAGGCGGCCGTGAGTCAGCTGAAGCGGCCGTGAGTCAGCTGAAGCGGCCGTGAGTCAGCTGAAAATGTGCGACCTCTCGGGGAGTACCGCCCGGTAAGAGGCTACGGTAGCGTAAGTTACGCAACCGTAGGGAGTGATCGTGGACCAGACCGCCCTGCTCATCGAGCTGGAGCCCGTGGTGGCCGCCAACCTCGACCGGCATCTGTCGCTGGCCAAGGAGTGGTTCCCGCACGAATACGTGCCGTGGAGCGAGGGGCGGACCTTCGACGGTCTTCTGGACGGCGAGCCGTGGCGCGAGGACGACTCGGCGATCCCGGATGTGGCCCGCACCGCCCTGATCGTGAACCTGCTGACCGAGGACAACCTGCCGTCGTACCACCACGAGATCGCGACGCTCTTCGGGCGCGACGGCGCGTGGGGTACCTGGGTGCACCGCTGGACGGCCGAGGAGGGCCGGCACGGCATCGCGCTGCGCGACTACCTGACGGTGACCCGGGCGGTCGACCCGGTCGCGCTGGAGCGCGCCCGGATGACCCACATGCAGGCCGGGTACGCCAACGCGCACCCCGAGGAGATGATGCACTCCATCGCGTACGTGGCGTTCCAGGAGCTGGCCACTCGCATCTCGCACCGCAACACCGGCAAGGCGACCGGCGACCCGCTCGCCGAGCAGCTGCTGGCCCGGGTGGCGGCCGACGAGAACCTGCACATGGTCTTCTACCGCAACCTGCTGGCCGCGGCCTTCGACCTCGACGCCGACCACGCGATGCAGGCGGTGGCCGACGTCGTGGCGGGCTTCGAGATGCCGGGCGCCAACATCGAGGGCTTCCAGCGCAAGGCGCTCTCGATCGCGCTGGCCGGCATCTACGACCTGCGCCAGCACCGGGACGAGGTGCTGCAGCCGGTCCTGCGCCAGTGGAACGTCTTCGGCCGTACCGACCTGACCGCCGCGGGCGAGAAGGCGCGCGAGCAGCTCGCGGCGCACATGGACGAGCTCGAGGTCCAGGCCGCCCGCTTCGAGGAGAAGCGCGAGGCCCGGCGCCGGCGCCAGGCCGAGAAGCGGTGAGGTGATCCGGGAACGCGCGGCCGGTGACCTCGCCGCCTGCGTGGCGGCGCTGCGGGCGGTCCACCTGAGCGACGGTTACCCGCGGAACTGGCCGGCGGATCCGGCCCGGTGGCTCGCGCCGCGCGGGCTGCGGCGGGCCTGGATCGCCGAGCTGCCGGGAGTGGGGCTGGCCGGGCACGTCGCCGTTCAGGGGGACGGCGAGGTGTCCCGGCTCTTCGTGACGCCGGACGCCCGGCGGCAGGGCGTGGCCGAGGCGCTGGTGCGACGGGCGGTCGAGTGGGCGCGGGCGAACGGGCTCCGGCTGACGCTGAACGTGACCGAGGAGCAGCGGTCGGCGGCGATCGCCTTCTACGAGGCCACCGGGTGGCGGTACACGCACACCAGCGTCGCCGGCTGGACCGGCCCGGCGGGGGAGCCGGTCCGGTTGCGGCACTACGAGCTCGACGCCGACTGAGGCAGCGCTACGACATCGGACAGCGCTACGACATCTCGAACAGGATGCAGGAGCTGGTGGCGTGGGCCATCAGGCGGTCCGCGCCGTCGACGATGCTCGCCTCGGCCAGCGCCGTGCGGCGCCCGCGCTGCAGGACCTTGCCGGTGCAGACGATGCGGCCGGTGGCGATCGTGATCGGGCGCAGGAACTTCACCGTCAGGTCGAGGCTGGTGTAGCCGACGCCGACCGGCAGCGTGCTGTGCACCGAGCAGGCGGCGGCGGTGTCGAGCAGCGTCGAGATGACGCCGCCGTGCATGGAGCCCAGCGGGTTGTAGTGGAACTCCTGCGGGTCGAGGCGCAGGGTGACCGTGCCCTCCTCGGCCTCCAGCGACGCCAGATCGATCAGGTGCATGATGGGCGGCGCCGGGAAGTCGCCCCGCGCCATGGCCTGCAGCAAGTCCAGGCCGCTACGCCGGCCGATCTCGGCGGCGTGGGCGGCGGGGTCGGTCCAGCCGAACGTGCGGGTGCGTTCCTGGGTCTGCGTCATGGATTCAGGCTTCGGGCGGTTGCTGCGTCTGTCAAGTAGACCTAGCCTGGCTGTCATGCATCCCACAACCTCCCCCGACGCGCTGAGCTGGTCGATCGACGGCTGCACGATCGGGCGGGCGATGGAAGTGCTCGGCGAGAAGTGGACCGTCGTGGTGCTGCGGGAGGTCTTCAACGGGATCCGGCGCTTCGACGACATGCGGGTGCGCACCGGGATCCCGCGGCAGGTGCTCACCAATCGCCTGGCGATGCTGGTCGAGCAGGGCGTGCTGCGGCGTGAGCCGTATCGGGAGCCGGGCGCGCGGGAGCGCCACGAGTACCGCCTGACCAGCAAGGGGCTCGACGTCTACCCAGTGCTGATCACGCTGCTCGAGTGGGGCAACCGCTACCTGGCCGATCCGGGTGGGCCGCCGCTGCGGTTCGAGCACCGCGACTGCGGGGCCGAGGTGCACGCCGAGCTGCATTGTTCAAGCGGCCACCGGTTGCGCGACCCGCGTGCGGTCGTGCCGAGGCCCGGCCCGGGGGCGCGGCGCCGATAGGTTCCTGCCGTGACAACTACGGCCTCGCCCTGGACGCCGCTGCGCCACCCGGTGTTCCGGAACCTGTCGATCGCGGTGCTCGCCAGCAACGTCGGCACCTGGATGCAGACGGTCGGCGCGCAGTGGCTGGTGGTCAAGGAGCCGGACGCGGCCACCTGGGTCAGCGCGGTGCAGGCCGCGACGACGCTGCCGGTGCTGCTGCTCGCGCTGCCGTCGGGAGCGCTCGCGGACCGGTTCGACCGGCGGCGGCTGCTGCTCGCGGTGCAGGTCGCGCTGTTCGCCGTCGGCTGCTGTCTGAGCGCGCTCACGGCGGTGGGCCGCATGCCGCCGCCGCTGTTGCTGGTCTTCACGTTCCTGTTCGGCGTGGGGCAGGCGCTGACGCTGCCGTCCTGGCAGGCGGTCATCCCCGAGGTGGTGCCGCGCGACGAGCTGCCGTCGGCGTCGGCGCTCGGCGCCGTCAACACCAACCTGGCGCGGTCGGCTGGCCCGGCCGTGGCCGGGTTGCTGGTCGCGCAGATCGGCTCGGCGGCGGTCTTCGCGTTGAACGCCCTCTCGTTCGGGGTCTTCGCTCTCGTTCTCGTCGCCTGGCGGCGCAAGCCGCAGATCCCCGCCTCGCATCCGGAGCACCTGGGTTCGGCGCTGCGGGCCGGCGGGCGATACGTGCGCTATTCGCCGGTGGTGCGGCGGCTGCTCGGCCGGGTCGTCCTCTTTGTCCTGCCGGGCAGCGTCATCTGGGGCCTGCTCCCGCTCGTCGCCCACCAGGAGCTGCGGATGGGCGCGAGCGGCTACGGCATCCTCCTCGCGGCGCTGGGCGTGGGCGCGATCGCCGGCGCCCTGCTCATGCCGAGGATCCGCAACCTGATCACCCCGAACCAGCTGATCGCCGCCGCGGGCGCCGGCTACGGCCTCGCCCTGGTGGTCATCGCCCTGGTGCCCGACCGGTACGCGGTCACCGCCGCCCTGGTCGCGGCCGGGCTGGCCTGGATGACGCTGGTGTCGCGGATGAACGCGGCGCTGCAGCTCTTCCTGCCGAACTGGGTGCGTGCCCGCGGCTTCGGCATCTACCAGGTCGTGTTCGCCGGCGGGCAGGCCTTCGGCGCGCTGCTCTGGGGCCAGGTCGTCGAGCACAGCAGCCTGAAGGTCGCCTACCTGGCCGCGGCGGCGCTGATGCTCCTCGGCACGGTGACCGTGCGCTGGTGGCCGATCCACGAGCAGGACGGCACCGACCGCAGCCCGGCGATCTTCTGGGCCGAGCCGCACCTCATGCTCGAGCCACACCTCGACGAGGGGCCGGTGCTGGTCACGTCCGTCTACCGGGTCGACGAGGCGAACGTCGATGCCTTCCGCCAGGCGATGGCGGCGCTGCGGGGGTCGCGCCAGCGCACCGGCGCGACCCGCTGGGGGCTGTTCCGCGACGGCGCGGATCCCTCGCGGTTCGTCGAGGTCTACCAGGTGCCGACCTGGGCCGAGCACCTGCGGCAGCACGAGGGCCGGCTGACCGTGCGCGACGAGGAGATCGAGGAGAAGGCGGTCGCGCTGGCGCGCGGCCCGGCCGAGGTGACGCACCTGCTGCCGGCCGAGCTGAATGACAAATCGGACTAAGGGCATTGGCCGGATGTTTCGCGTTTGTTCCGTTTAACCTGAGGCTGTGTCGAGTCGCCGGCTCCTGATCATCGGCGGCGCGGCCGGACCGGGCCTGCTCGGCCGCTTCGTCTCGCTGGCCGGCGGCGCGGCAGCCCGCATCGTCGTGATCGCCACCGCCAGTTCCGAGCCCGCCGAGGCCGAGAACGCCCACCGCGAGGCGTTCACCGCGCTGGGCGCCGGCGAGGTGCACGCGCTGCGGCTGTCCACCCGCGGCGAGGCCCAGTGCGAGCAGCCGCTGCTGAGATCCGCCACCGGCGTCTTCTTCACCGGCGGCGACCAGGAGCGGATCTCCTCGATCATCGGCGGCACGACCGCCGACGCGGAGCTCCAGCAGCACCCGCTGATCGGCGGCACCAGCGCCGGCGCGGCGGTCATGTCCGGCACGATGATCGTCGGGGGCGACGCGCCCGGGGTGACCCGGGCCGGCGTGCGCACCGGGCCCGGCCTCGAACTGCTGCCCGGCGTGCTGATCGACCAGCACTTCGCCGAGCGGGGACGGGTCAACCGGCTGCTCAGCGCGGTCGCCCGCTATCCGCACGAGCTCGGCCTCGGCATCGACGAGGACACCGCGATCCTCACCGACGGCGACCGCTTCGAGGTCCTCGGCGCCGGCGCGGTCACCGTGATCGACGCGGGCGCCGCCACCGACATCCGGGTTCCGGCCCGGGGCCCGATCACGCTCACCGGCGCGCGCATCCACGTGCTCGCCGCCGGGCACACCTTCCACCTGACGGGACGCCGGCCGGTCGTCGACGCGCCCGCGCCTGAACGGGGAGTCGCATGAAGATCGAGAGCCTGCGCCGCCTGCGCGGACCCAACGTGCACGTGTCGCGCCCGGCGATTGTCGCGGGCCTGCGGCTGGAGGAGCTGGCCGGGCGGGAGACCTCGGACGTCACCGGCTTCGCCGAGCGGCTGCTGCGGGCGCTGCCGGGGCTCGCCGACCACCACTGCGCGGCCGGGGCGCCGGGCGGCTTCGTCAGCCGGCTGCGCGGCGGCACCTACTTCGGCCACGTCACCGAGCACGTCTGCCTGGAGCTGTCCCAGCTGATCGGGCGGGACGTGAGCTTCGGCCGTACCGTCTCGACCGGCGAGCCCGGGCTCTATCACCTGATCATCGAGTGCCCGGTGGACGAGCCGGCCGAGTCCGGCGTCCCGGGCGACCTGCTGGCCGTCGCCGTCGACCTGGTCACCGAGATCGTCTCGGGGGTGTCGTACTCGAGCGCCGTGCTGGCCGCCGCCGGCGCCGGCGTTGCCCAGATGCAGCATGGATCGGCGGGCCGGCTGGCGATGCTGGCCGCGACCGCCGAACGGGAGGCCACCGGGCCGAGCACCCGGGCGATCATCGCGGCGGCGCGGCGGCGGGGCATCCCGGTGGAGCGCTGCGCCGACCTCAGCCTGGTGCGGCTGGGCTGGGGCAACCGGCGCCGGCTGGCCTGGGCCGCGATGAGCGATCGCACCAGCGGCGTGGGCATCGACATCGCCGGCGACAAGGAGATCACCCGGCGGCTGCTGCTCGACGCGGGCGTGCCGGTTCCGGCCGGCGGAGTGGCGCGGTCCGCCGCCGAGGCCGCCCGCCTGTTCGCCACGCTGGGCGCTCCGGTCGTGGTCAAACCCCGCCGCGGCCGGCAGGGCGATCGGGTCACGCTGAGCGTGACGACCGGGGCCGAGGTCGCGTACGCCTTCGCGGCGGCCGGCCAGGACGTCGTCGTCGAACGGCAGCTAGGCGGCCGCGACTATCGGGTGCTCGTGGTGAACGGCGAGATCGTGGCGGCCGCCGAGCGGATCGCCGCGCACGTCGTCGGCGACGGCCGCAGCACCGTCGCCGAGCTGGTCGACCGCACCAACAGCGACCCGCGCCGCGGCGCCGGCCATTCCCGGGTGCTGACCCGGATCACCGTGGACGACGCCTCGATGCGGGTGCTGGAACGGCAGGGCCGCTCGCTCGGCGACGTCCCGGCGACGGGGGAGAAGGTCTGGCTGCGCGAGACCACGAACCTGTCGACCGGCGGCACCAGCCACGACGTCACCGACCGGATGCACCCCGACGTGGCCCGGCTGTGCCTGCGGGTCGCCGCGCTGGTCGGGCTGGACATCGCCGGGATCGACCTGCGGCTGCCGGACATCGCCGAGCCGTTGCCGCCGGCCCGCGCCGGCCGGGAGGTCACCGGCGGCGTGATCGAGGTCAACGCCGTGCCCGGCCTGCGGATGCACCTGGCCCCGGTGCGCGGCCGGTCGCGCGACGTGGGCGACGCGATCGTGCGGGCGATGTTCCCGGCGGGCTCCGACGGCCGCATCCCGACCGCCGCGGTGACCGGCACCAACGGCAAGACCACGGTGGCCCGGCTGACCGCGCACCTGCTCGCCGACACCGGCATGCGGATCGGGCTGACCACTAGCGACGGGGTGAGCATCGACGGCCGCACCATCTTCCGGGCCGACGCGACCGGGCCGCTCTCGGCGCAGATGGTGCTCGGCGACCCCGGGGTGCAGGCCGCGGTGCTGGAGACAGCGCGCGGCGGATTGCTGCGGCGCGGGCTCGGCTACGACTGGTCGGACGTCGGTGTGATCACCAACATCACCGCCGACCACCTCGGGCAGGACGGGCTGGACACGATCGACGACCTCGCGCACGTCAAGGCCCTGGTGGCCGAGCGGGTCCGGGACGGCGGGACGCTGGTGCTCAACGCGGACGACCCGTGGGTGCGCTCGCTGGTGGACCGGCCGCGGGTGCGCGCCGACCGCAAGCGGATCGTCTGGTTCGGGCTCGACCCGCGGCAGCCGGTGGTGGTCGAGCACCTGGCCAAGGGCGCGACGGCCTATCTGCTGCACGACGGGTGGCTGGTGCAGGCGACCGGCGCCCGGCGCACGCCCATGCTGCGGGTGGCCGACCTGCCCGGGGCGTACGGCGGGGCGGCGCCGCACGCGGCCGCGAACGCGCTCGCGGCGGTGGCGGCGGCCCGGGCGCTCGGGGCCGGGCAGGAGTCGGTGGCGAGCCGCCTGGCCGACTTCGACCCGCCGGTGGCGAACCCGGGCCGGGCCACGCTGCTGCGGATCGGCGACGTTTCGGTCTTCGTGGACTACGGGCACAACCCGGCCGCGCTCGCGGCCACGCTGCGCACCCTGCAGCGGCTGTGGGGCGTCGAGCGCTGCGTGGCCGCGGTGACGCTGCCCGGCGACCGCCGCGACGACCTGCTGGCGGCATGCGCGCAGATCGTCGCAGACGGGGTCGGCCGGGCGGTGCTCTACGACGACGAGGATCCGCGCGGCCGGCAGCCGGGGGAGGTGTCGGGGCTGGTCGAGCGGGAGATGCGGGCCCGGCGACCCAAGCTGCTGGCGCTGCGGGCGGACGGCTACCGCGAGGCGATCACCGAGGCGGTGCGGCTGGCCCGGCCGGGCGACGTGGTGCTGGTCCTCTACGAGTCGCTCGCGCCGGTGCTCGCACTGCTGGCGGAGCTGGGCGCGGTGCGCGGCGCCGACGTGCCGGTGCCGTCGGGGATGGCGCTGCCGACCACGAAGGCGCCGGGCGCGGTGCAGTCGCCGGCCCGGGAGCTGGCCCGGGGCGTGCTGCTGGGGTGACGCGTCCGGTCACGAAACGGCGCCTTAGTCCGACTTATCGCGAGATGGACGCGCCGGGTGATGATGTGGCACGCGGAAATGGCTGAACAGGTGGGGGGATCACCCGATCAGATGGGGTTGCACAGGTAGATCCTTCAACATTTGTCGTAGGGCTAGTAATCAAAGATCATGAGTTGGTGACGGGTTTCGTCTCGCTGCGTGACACGTTGACGACAATCAGTGGGCCGCTCGGGTGGGCACATTCAGAAACCAGAACTAGCGACGCATCGGTTATAGACCGAAAAGTCTGGAACTAGCTCGCGAAACGGTGCCGGAAACAGTCCAAGATCCGACTTTCGGCCCCTCCGAAGATCACCCCGACGGGTGGCATATGCGCGGAAACGGTCCGTAACGATCCGCAGGTGGGGCAGCCTGCGGGTATCTCGTGATAGTGCCCCGGGTGGGCTAACATCCTCGCCGTCGATGGGGAACGCACGGTCCAACGCCGGGCCGGGCCGACCCCGGCGCCGGATGGCATGGCGGTGTGATCCGGCGTTTCTTCGGAGCGCGCATGTGGGGGCACATGAGCACGACGGACCTGCCCGGGTCGAGTCTGCTGGCCGGTCGATACCGGCTGGTGGAGAGACTTGGCGCCGGCGGGATGTCAGTGGTGTGGCGAGGGTTCGACGAGGTCCTCGGACGGCAGGTCGCGGTCAAGGTCCTGCCGCCGTCGACGAGCACCGACCCGGCCTTCCGGCGCCGGCTGCGGGCCGAGGCCCAGGCGGCGGCGAGGCTCAGCCACCCGAACATCACCAATGTCTACGACTACGGCGAGGCCACCACCGTTGACGGTGAGCCGGTGCCGTACGTCGTCATGGAATTGATCGACGGCGAGTCGCTCGCCGCCGTGCTCGCCCGGACCCGCCGGCTGCCCTGGCAGCACGCGGTCCGGATCACCGCCGAGGTCGCCGCGGCGCTCGCGGCCGCGCACGCGCGCGGCATCGTGCACCGCGACGTCACCCCGGCCAACGTCATGCTCACCCCGACCGGGGCCAAGGTGGTCGACTTCGGCATCTCGGCCCTCATCGGGGAGAACGACATAGACCCCGACGGCAGCCTGCTCGGCACCCCGGCCTACCTCGCGCCCGAGCGGCTCGAGGGCGGCCAGGTCAGCCCGGCCACCGACGTGTACGCGGTCGGCCTGCTGGTCTACCGCACGCTGATCGGCCAGCTGCCCTGGGACGTCGGCACCACCACCGCGCTGCTGCGGGCCCATCAGTACGTCGAGCCCGACCCGCTGCCCGCGGTGGAGGGCCTGCCGCCCGCGGTGGACGCCCTGGTCGGCCGCTGCCTGGAGAAGCACCCGTCCGACCGGCCGTCCAGCGCCGAGCTCGCGCACGTGCTCGCCCAGATCGCGGCCGGGGCGCCGCTGGCCGCCCGGGGCTACGTCCCGGACTGGTCCGAGAGCGGCGAGGACACCACGATCCTGCCGGCCCAGCGGTCCTACCCGGATGTGATCCGCCAGGAGCCGGGACCGGCCGTCGGCGGGCCGGAGGCGCCGGCCCGCAACAGCCGGTTCGCCGAGCTCAAGTCGGGCCCGGTCCTGATCGGGGCGGCGGCCGGAGCGGCCGCGGCGGCCGGCTCGGAGGCGGATGACACGGGTGCGGACGGGGCAGCCGATGGGGGTGCGGCTTCGGCCGACAGCCCGGCCCTGCGCAAGGCGTACGACAACAAGCCCGGCGGCCCGCCACCGGGCGAGCAGGACAAGGCCCGCAACAACTCCCGCGAGCACACCCGCCGGGTGCTGTTGGCGGCGGGCGCCGTCCTGCTCCTCGGCGCCGGCACGTACGCGTGGAGTCTGGCCAACAACGTCCCCGGCAGCGCCTCCAGCCGGCGCTCCGTCGCGCCGCAGCCGAGCGTGGTGCCCGCCACCGGCAAATGCGTGGTCAGCTACGCGGTCTGGTCGGAGGCCAACGGCCAGTTCAAGGCTCAGGTGACGCTGGCCAACCGGGCCGACGTGCCGGTCGACAACTGGAAGCTGTGGTTCATCATGCCCGGCGACCAGGTGGTCTCGACCAGCGGCAAGTCGCAGCTCACCCAGGCCGGCCAGGGCGTGACGGTCACCTCGGCGGCCCCGCTGCGGCCGCAGACCACGCTGAACGTGCCGATCACCGGGACCTATCAGCAGAACAACACGGCGCCGCTGGCGTTCATGCTGAACAACCGCACCTGCGAGACGTTCGTGTCGGCCAAGCCCGGCCAGCCCTCCCGGCAGGTCGAGCACCTGTCGGACGGCACGGTGCGCCTGGGTGCGACCCCGGTGGCCAGCAACCCGACGGTGGGCGTCTCGGTCGACCCGGGTGGCATCGTGCACATCACGCCGACCACGGCGCCGGCGACCACGCCGGTCACGGGCGGCGGAACGACCTCACCGGGCACCTTGCCGCACTCGTTGCCGGCGTCCCAGGACCCACCAGACGCGACGGCGACGGTGGCACCGACCCCGCCGCCGACGAAGACCTCGCCGACTCCGGAGGAATCCGAGACGTCCACCGATCCCGTGGTGGAGACGAGCCCCTCGCTGGAGAGCCCGCCGCCGGCCCTGCCGAGCGACGAAGGCTGCGTGAACATCAACGACCCGGACTGTTTCACCTGATTCAGCCGGTGATCGGCCGTCCGACAAAAAGCACGAGTCGGGCGGCCGATCATCGCGTTAGGGTGAAAGTGATGTGAGCAGTCACTTTCTGGAGCGATCCGTTCCCCCGGCACCGATGAGACGAACGTGCGGCGTGGCGGACACCCCGGACACGCCCGGCGGGCAAGAATCGCTCCAGCGGGGCCATATCGTCGTACATCGGGGAGATCGACCAAAATGATCAGCATCGTGAAGGATCTGGCGGCGGAGGCGCTGTTCGTCTCCAGCCTGCAGCCGTCCGAGAGCCCCAGCAGGCAGGCGGTGGAGCAGGCCGTCACCGCGATGATCCTGCTGCACGGCAGCGACGGCTGCGCGGCCGAGGTGGCCAGCGAGTTCGGTGATCACCCGGAGATGGCGGTCCGCCGTATGCACTGGGTGCACCACGAGCTCATCGGCGTGGTGACGCCCGCGGTCGTGAACTGATACCTGAGCTTTTCTCGTAAAAAGCACCCCAAAAGCAACCGAGTTCGTCCGCCGCTGCACCTTTCGGCGGCAAAAGTTCTCCTCGTCAGCCGGTTTTCACCACCGGTCGTATGAGCGAGGAGGACCACGTGACGACCACGACCGAGCTCCCCGCCACCATCGGCACGACCCACGACGCGCCGTCCGCGCGTGACATCGAGGATCTCGTCCGCGAGAACATGCCGATGGTTGGCCATCTGGTCCGGGAGCTGCTCAACCGGGTACCGGGCCATGTACACGCGGATGACCTGTCGTCGGCCGGATTCGCCGCCCTGCTCGGCGCGGCCCGATCATTCGACGTGACCAGGGGAATTCCCTTCCACCGCTTCGCCGCGGTCCGGATCCGCGGCGCCCTGCTGGACGAGCTGCGCGGCCAGGACTGGGCGAGCCGCTCGGTGCGGGCGCGGGCGAGGCGCACCGCGGCCGCCCGCCAGGAGCTGACCGCCGCGCTCGGCCGTACGCCCACCGACGCCGAGGTGGCGGAGCTGCTGGGCATCGGGGTCGCCGAGCTCGCCACCGTCGAGGACGACGTGCAGAAGGCCGCCCTGCTCAGCCTGCAAGGCTTCCCCACCGGCGCGGCCGAGGAGATGGTGCCGGAGATGTCGGAGGGGCCGGAGGACCTGCTGCTCAAGCGCGAGCGGCTCGGCTACCTGCACCAGGCGATCCAGGCGCTGCCTGAGCGGCTGCGCCAGGTGGTCACCGAGTCGTTCCTGCAGGAGCAGCCGCTCAGCGACGTCGCGGCGCGGCTGGGCGTGACCGAGTCCCGGATCTCCCAGCTGCGCACCGAGGCCCTGCAGCTGCTCCGCGAGGGCCTGAACAGCTCGCTGGCGCCCGAGCTGCTCACCGTCGCGGCCGGCGGACCCCGGACCCGCAAGGGGTGCCTGCAGCGCCGGCGCTCGGAGTACTTCGCCCGGGTGGCGCAGCAGGGCAACCTGCACACCCGGCTGGCGCTCACCGACAGCCACGGCGTGCCCATCGCGGTGGCCGCCTGAGAAGCGCCCCAAAAGCGGCGGCCGAAGCGCCCGAAAAGCGGCCGAAGCGCCCGGAAAGCGGCGGCGGCCGAAGCGCCCGGAAAGCGGTCAGCGGCCCGCTCCGGCCGGCGCCGGGGCGGGCCGCGCACCCGGCCGCCGGCGACCTGGGCCTCGAGGCCGCCGGAGTGCGCGTGGCCGCCGGACGGCAGGCGGCCGTCGGCGAGCACGAGGAGGGTCGCGAGGCTCATCGTCGGAACCTTCAGAAGAGGAAGTAGCGCTGGGCCATGGGCAGCTCGGTCACCGGCTCGGGCTCGATGACCTCGCCGTCGATCCGGACCGTGAAGGTGTCCGGCTCGACCTCGATGCGGGGGAGCGCGTCGTTGAGCGGCAAGTCGGCCTTGCGCAGGTGGCGGGTGTCGGAGACCGGGGCCAGGGCCCGCTTGACGCCGATGCGGTCGCCGAGGAGCGCGTCGATCGCGGCCGGCGCGACGAACGCCACCGAGGTCTGGGCGGGGACGACGCCGTACGCTCCGAACATCGGGCGCGGCAGCATCGGCTGCGGGGTGGGTATCGAGGCGTTGGCGTCGCCCATCTGGGCGTACGCGATCATGCCGCCCTTGATCACCAGGGCCGGCCGCACGCCGAAGAAGGCCGGATCCCACAGCACCAGGTCGGCCAGCTTGCCCGTCTCGACCGAGCCGACGTGCTCGGCCATCCCGTGCGCCACCGCCGGGCAGATCGTATATTTCGCGATATAGCGTTTGACGCGGGCGTTGTCGTTCCGGTCGCCGGAACCGCGCCGGGCCTTCATCACGTGCGCGGTCTGCCAGGTCCGCATGACGACCTCGCCGACCCGGCCCATCGCCTGCGAGTCCGAGCCGATCATCGAGATCGCGCCGAGGTCGTGCAGCAGGTCCTCGGCCGCCATCGTGGAGGGACGGATCCGGCTCTCGGCGAACGCCAGGTCCTCCGGCACCGCCGAGTTCAGGTGGTGGCAGACCATCAGCATGTCGAGGTGCTCGCTGAGCGTGTTGCGGGTGTACGGCCGGGTCGGGTTGGTCGACGAGGGCAGCACGTTGGGGTGCGAGGCGACCGTGATGATGTCCGGCGCGTGCCCGCCGCCGGCGCCCTCGGTGTGGTACGCGTGGATCGAGCGCCCGCCGATCGCGCGCAGCGTCTCCTCGACGAAGCCGGCCTCGTTCAGCGTGTCGGTGTGGATCGCGACCTGCACCCCCGACGCGTCGGCCACCCGCAGGCACGCGTCGATGACGGCCGGCGTCGTGCCCCAGTCCTCGTGCAGCTTGAAGCCGCCCGCCCCGCCGCGCAGCTGCTCCCACATCGACTCCTCCGACATCGTGTTGCCCTTGCCGAGCAGCAGCACGTTGATCGGGTACGTGTCGATCGCCTCGAGCATCCGGGCCAGGTGCCACTGGTTGGGGGTGACGGTCGTGGCCTTCGTCCCCTCGGCCGGCCCGGTGCCGCCGCCGACGATCGTGGTGATCCCGCTCGCCAGCGCGGTGTCCAGGATGGTCGGGCTGATCAGGTGCACGTGGCTGTCGACGGCGCCGGCCGTGAGGATCTTCCCGTTGCCCGCGATGATCTCGGTGCCCGGCCCGATCACCAGCTCCGCGTCCACGCCGTCCATCGTGTCCGGGTTGCCGGCCTTGCCGATGCCCACGATCCGCCCGTCCCGGATCCCGACGTCCGCCTTGACGATCCCCCAGTGGTCCACCACCACCGCCCCGGTGATCACTGTGTCCGGGGTGCCCTCGGCCCGGCTCGCCCGCGACTGCCCCATCGACTCGCGGATCACCTTGCCGCCGCCGAAGACCACCTCGTCCCCGGCGTGCGCCCCGCCGCTGCGGTCCTGCTCGACCTCGATCAGCAGGTTGGTGTCGGCCAGCCGGATCCGGTCGCCGATGGTCGGCCCGTAGAGCGCGGCGTAGCGCCCGCGATCCAGGCTGCTCATCGCGGGCTGCCGTTCTCGGGCTCGGTTTCCGGAGCTTCGTCCCGGTCTTCCTCCGGCGCCGAGGGCTCGGCCGTGCCGTCCAAGCCGCCGCCCGCCAGCCCGCGCAATCCCGGCACGATCCGCTTTCCGCGCAGCGCGACCAGCTCCACGTCGCGCGGCATCCCCGGCTCGAACCGCACCGAGGTCCCGGCCGGAACCGCCAGCCGCCGGCCCCACGCGACCGCACGATCGAACTCGAGCGCCGCGTTGCACTCGGCGAAGTGGAAGTGCGACCCGACCTGCACCGGCCGATCACCGGTGTTACGCACCGTCAGGGCGACCACCGCACGCCCCGCATTGATCTCGATCGCACCGTCACCCGCGATGACCTCGCCCGGGATCACGAGATCGGCCCATGCACGGTGACGAGCTTGGTCCCGTCCGGAAAGGTCGCCTCGACCTGCACCTCACCCAGCATCTCGGGCACGCCTTCCATCACGTCGTCGCGGGTGAGCACCCGCCGCCCGGAGTCCATCAGCTCGGCTACCGTCCGCCCGTCCCGCGCGCCCTCCAGCAGGAACGCCGTGATGATCGCGGTGGCCTCCGGATGATTGAGCTTCAACCCGCGCTCCTGCCGCCGCCGAGCCACCTCCGCCGCGACGTGGATCAGCAGGCGCTCCTGTTCGTGCTGGCTGAGGAACAACCGAACCTCCCTGTGTCCCGGCGATGCTCGCACCCCCGACGTTTCTCACCTGTTACCGGTTATCGCTGATCAAATCACCCGAGGCGCCGATCGTCCGGATTCCGGCAAATTCAAAATCTTTATCGGGTACGGGCGGCGCCGGGTCCCGCCGAGCCGCGCCGGCCAGTCGGCGCCCCGGGCCGTCGGCCGCCGCCGGGCTGTCCTGCAACGCAAACCCCGCTCGCGGCCCGCCCGCCGTCCGGCGCTCGCCGCCCACCCCGCCGCCGGCACTCGCGGCCGGCATCGCCCGCCGCGCGCCCGCTCGCCCCCGCTCACTCGCCTGCCCTGCCTGCTCGTCCCGCACTTGCTGCCTGCGCTCGCCCCACCCGCCGGCGCTCACCCGCTCCCTCATGCAGCCCGCGCCCGCCCCACTCACCGCGCCCACTCGTCCCCGCCCGCCGCTCGCCCTGCGTCGCCCGCTCGCCCTGCGTCGCCCGGTCGCCCTGTGTCGCCCGCTCGCCCTGCGTCGCCCGCTCGCCGAGCCCACTCGTTCCCGCGCGCCGGCGCGCCTGCGCCTCCCACCGCCCACTCGCCTGCGCCCGGCCGCGTCCGTCCCGAACCTGCGCGGCCACCCCTCCCGGCCTCGTCGCGCTGAGTGTGCGGCGGGTCACCGCGGCAATGCCAACAAATGTTTGCCAACGCACGTTGGCATCGACTACCTTCATGCCAACGATTGTTGGCAAATGGAGGAGGAGTCATACGAGAGATCGATGTTCTGGTCGCCGGAGCCGGGCCGGTCGGGCTCGCCCTGGCGGCCGCGCTGACCCAGCGCGGGATGCAGGTCGTGATCGTCGACAAGCAGGCGGCGGGCGCCAACACGTCGCGCGCCGCCGTCATTCACGCCCGCACGCTCGAGGTGCTCGACGAGATCGGCGTCTCACCCGAGCTGGTGGAGCGCGGCGTCGTCGTGCCCCGGTTCACCGTCCGGGACCGGGATCGGGCGCTGCTCACGGTGGACTTCGGCGGGCTGCCCACGGCGTACCCGTACACGTTGATGTTGCCGCAGAACGAGACGGAGCGGATCCTCGCCGCCCGCCTGGACCACCTCGGGGTCTCGGTCCGCCGGCCGGCGGAGATCGTCGGCGTCCGGCCGGACGACGGCGGCGTGACCGCCACGCTGCGCGACGGCGAGACGATCCGGGCGCGCTATCTGGTGGGCGCCGACGGCATGCACAGCACGGTCCGTGAGCTCAGCGGCATCACCTTCAGCGGCGATGCGTATGCCCAGTCCTTCGTGCTGGCCGACGTGCGCATGGAGTGGCCGGTGCCGGACGACGAGGTGACGCTCGGGTTCGCGCCGGACGGGTTCCTCGTGGTGGCCGCGCTGCCCGGCGGCCACTACCGGATCGTGGCCACGCTCGACGACGCGCCCGAGCACCCGACCGCGGCCGACGTGCAGGCGCTGCTCGACGCCCGCGGCCCCCGCAAGCAGCCGGCCCGGCTGCGCGAGGTGGTGTGGAGCTCCCGCTTCCGGGTGCACCACCGGCTCGCCGACCGCTACCGCAACGGGCGGGTCTTCCTGGCCGGCGACGCCGCGCACGTGCACAGCCCGGCCGGCGGCCAGGGGATGAACACCGGCATCCAGGACGCGATCGAGCTGGCCGCCGTGCTGGCCGACGGCACCGACCTGGACGCGTACGAGGCCCGGCGACGCCCGGTCGCCGCCGACGTCATCGCGCTCACTCACCGCATGACCCGGATCGCCACGTTGCGGAGCCGGCCGCTGATCGCGCTGCGCAACGCCGTGCTGCCGCTCGTGGGCGGCATCCCCGCCGTCAGCCGCGGGCTCGCGATGAACCTGTCCGAGCTGTCTACGATCCACCGGGAGAAAGCGGCGACGGGAGCTTAGAAATGGCCGGACGGCGTTCCGACGCCACGCGCGCGGCGATCCTGGTGGCGGCCCGGGAGCGGTTCGCCAGCGACGGGTACGAGCGGGCCACCATCCGCTCGATCGCCGCCGACGCCGACATCGACCCGTCGATGGTGATGCGCTACTACGGCAACAAGGAGAAGTTGTTCGCGGCCGCCGCCGAGTTCGACCTCCAGCTCCCCGACGTCTCGGCGGTGCCGCCCGGCGAGGTGGGCGCCGCCCTGGCCCGGCACTTCCTGCACCGCTGGGAGGGCGACGACACGCTGACCGCCCTGCTGCGCGCGTCCGCGACCAACGAGGCCGCCGCCGACCGGATGCGCGACCTGTTCGGCGCGCAGCTGCTGCCGGTGGTGGCCGCGGTCTGCCCCGACCCCGCGGAGGCGCCGCGCCGCGCCGGGCTGGTCGCGAGCCAGATGCTGGGGCTGGCGCTGTGCCGGTTCGTGCTGCGCCTGCCCCCGGTGGTCGGCATGCCGGCCGCCGAGGCCGCCGCCTGGGTGGGCCCGACGATCCAGCGATACCTGACGGAACGATCCAGCGATACCTGACGGGGCCGTCCCGCGCGGCCTGACCGCCCGAGTCGCGGGCGGGCGGTGGCGCGGTTGGCGTCGGGGCATGTTGCGGGCCGAGTCGCGGGCGGGCGGTGGCGCGGTTAGCGTCGGGGCATGTTGCAGGTGACGCCGAACGGGCCGTGGGGCAAGGACGTTCACGCGAACATGCCGGTCACGCTCGACGAAGTGCTCGCGGACCTGCGCGAGTGCTTCCGGGCCGGCGCGACGGGCGTACATCTGCATGTGCGCGACCACGCCGGCGCCGAGACGCTGCGGCCCGAGGCGGTCAACGAGAGCTGCCGGCGGGTGCGGGAGCTGGCGGCCGAGGAGGGCATCGCGGTCGAGGTGGGCCTGACCACCGGGGCGTGGATCGTGCCGGACCCGGCCGAGCGCATCGCGATGATCCGGGAGTGGGAAGGGGTCGACTGCGCGACGGTCAACCTGTCCGAGAAGGGGTTCGAGGGCGTCATGCGGGCGATGCTCGACACCGGCATCGGGATCGACGTGGGGCTCTGGGCGCCGGCCGAGATGGAGCTGCTGATCGGCTCCGGGTTCCTGCCGAGCGCGCGGCGGATCAGCATCGAGCTCGACCCGGGGGAGCCCTATTTTCTCACCGGCGACCCGGCGGAGGTGGCGCGACAGGTCAACGACGCGCTCGACCACGCCGGCTCGACGTGTCCGCGGCTCACACACGGCATGAACGACTGGACCTGGCCGCTGATCGCCGACGCGTTCCGCCGGGGGCACGACACGCGGGTCGGGTTCGAGGACTCGATCTCCCTGCCGGACGGCTCCCCGGCGCAGAGCAACGCCGAACTGGTCCGGGCCGCCCGGGCGCTCCACCGGGCGCGCGAGGGATGACCGGCGCGCGAGGGATGACCGGCGTGCGCGTGCTCAGCGGCCCCGGCGTGCGCCCGGCGCGAGCAGGATCACCAGCGCGCCCAGGGTGAGCGCCGCGCCGACCCCGGCCAGCGGCTGCGCTCCGTACCGCGGCAGCAGCGCGCCCCCGACCAGCGACCCGGCCGCGATCCCCAGGTTGAAGGCGGTGCTCAGCCCGGCCGAGGCGATGTCCGTGTTGCCGGGCGCGACCTGCAGCATGCGGTTCTGCAGGGCGGTGGCGAAGGACGAGAACGAGATCCCCAGCCCGGCCAGCAGCACCACCGTGACCACCTGCAGGGAGCCGAGCAGGTAGAGCCCGAGCAGCGAGGCCGAGCCCACGGCGAGCGGGGTGAGCAGCGACGAGATCGGGTGCGCGTCCAGGGTGCGGGACACGATGATCGTTCCGGCGGTCCCGGCGACGCCCGACACGAACAGCAGCGGGGCCAGCGCGCCGTCCGAGAACCCGCTGACGTCCAGCAGGAACGGCGTGACGTAGGTGTTGAACACCAGGAAACCGGTGATGCCGGCGGCGACCGCGACCAGCAGCACCGCGAAGGCGCGCCGGTCGGGCGCGGTGCCGCGGGCCGCGCCGCCGTCGCCGGGCGGATAGGTGGGGATCAGCGCGACCACCGCCACGGTCGCGGCGAGACCGGCCGCCGCCATCACCGCGAACGCCGCCCGCCATCCGGCCTGCTGCCCCAGCCAGGTGCCGAGCGGCACGCCGAGGACCGGGCCCAGCGCGGCGCCGGTGGAGAAGAGCGCCACCACCCGGCCCCGCATGCTGGCCGGGAACAGGCCGCTCACCACGGGCGGCGCGATCGACCAGAACAGAGCCTGGGTCAGGGCGGTGACCAGACGGGCAACGGCCAGGATTTCGTACGACGGGGCCAGCGCGCCGGCGAGATTGGCCGCGGCGAACAGCACCATGGTGGCGCCGAGCACCCGCCGCCGCGGCACGTTCCGGGTCAGCGCGGTCAGCGGGAGCGACGCCAGCACGACCACGATCGCGTATCCGCCCACCAGCAGGCCGATCTGCGAGCGCGACCGGCCGAGGTCGTCGGCGATCACGGTGAGCAGGCCGATCGGCAGCAACTCGGTGGACACGAACGTGAACGCGGTCACCGCCAGCACCATCAGCGCGGCCCAGGACCGGCGGAGCGTGAGCACAGGCATCGGCGACGACGCTACAGGTTGGTCAGCAGGGTGATGAGCAGCAGCGCGGGAGCGCACAGCAGGGTGGACAGGAAGATCGCGTCGCGGGCCAGGACGAGGCCGACGCCGAAGCGCTGGCCGTAGAGGAAGATATTCTGGGCGGTGGGAAGCGCGGCGAGCACGCTCACGGCGTACGCGCGCTCGTGACTCAGCCCGAGCACGACGGCCAGAAGGAACGCGATCGCCGGCATGCCGGCGATCTTGAGCAGCACCGCGGCGATCGTGGCGATGCGGTCGGGACCGGCGGCGAGGACGCGACGGCCGGAGAGCGACATGCCGAAGGCGATCAGCACGACCGGGACCGCGGCGTGACCCATGGTCGTGATCGGAGCGGCGATGACGGTCGGTAGGCGCATTCCGGTCACGGAGAAGAGCGCCCCGAGCAGCACCGCCACGATCATCGGGTTGCGCAGCGGCGCCGTCACGGTCGAGCGCCACGAGGCGTGCCCGGTCTCGGCGATCTCCAGCAGGGCCAGCGCGATCGGGGTCACGATCAGCAGTTGCAGCATGATGATCGGTACGACCAGGGCGGCGTCGCCCAGCACATACGTGGCGATCGGGATCCCGATGTAGTTGGCGTTGACGTATCCGGCGGTCAGCGCGCCCATGATCCGCGTGCCCATGGTCCGCCTGCCCGGCATGCGCCCCCGCGTGCACAGCAGGTGCAGGCCGAAGCAGGCGCACGCGGCCGTGGCCGACACCAGCAGCGGCTCGCTGAACAGCACCCGCAGGTCGGCGGCCTCGACCCCGGTGAACAGCAGGCACGGGTTGAGCACCGTGTAGACCAGCCGGCCGATCGCGGCCTCCGCGTTCGGCGGCAGCCCGGCCCAGCGCTTCGCCGCCCAGCCCGCGGCCACGATCACGCCGATCAGCGCGAAGCCGGACAGAGCCGAGATCATGGCGCTCCGTCGATGAGATATCGCGGTAGCCTGCTGCGGTGACGGATCGTATGCCGGACGTAGGGGACGTGGCGGCGATCCCGTTGCGTGACGGCTACGGCGCCTGCCTGGTCACCGGCCTCGGCCCGATGGCGTGCGCGCTGGATTTCTTCTCCGCCGGGATGCCCTCGCTGGACGAGCTGGCGGACGCCCAGCCGCTCATCCTCGATCATCACGTCCTCCGCGGGCAGCCTACCGAGATCAACGTCATCGGCGACGAGCCGCCCCCGCCCTGGTGGGTGTGGCTGGGCCGGCGTGACCTGCCGGCCGGCGTCGCCGAGCGGGTCGACTCGCACGCCGGCTGGTCGTGGCTGTCCGGGCAGATCGCCGCCCAGCGCCGCTGGGATGTCGCGCTCCCGCCGTTCGCCAAGGAGGCCTACCGCACCGGCCAGGGCAAGGCCACCTCGCTGCTCGACATGACCGGCGCCGCGGCGTCCTGGGCCGACCTCGACCGCCTCCCGCGCTGCCGTTCGCTGGTCTGGTCGGGCCCCGACCGAGGCCTGCGCGAGGCCCTCGTGGCGCACCCGATCGTCAGCGACCTGACCTGGGTCGACGCGCCCCGCCGGGTCGATCTCACGGGCACCTACCTGACCCGTCTGCGGCTGTCCGCGTCCGATGTCGACGTGGTCCGCCTCCCCGACGACCTCGAGACGCTCAAGCTCGACGAGGACACCCGGGTCGCCTCGGTGGTCGCCGCCGACGACGGCCGCTGGCTGCGGCTGACCGCCGACCGCGCCGAGGTGCCGCGGGGCCTCACCGGGCTGTGGGACCTGGAGCTCACCGGCGACGGCACGATCTCGGCCGGCGCTCTCGAGGGCCTTCGCGACCTGCGCCGCCTGCGCCTGGCCTGGCGGGCGGCGCCCGGCGAGCTGAGCGGCGCGGTCGCCCTGAGCGGCCTGTCGCGCTTGACCGACGTCAAGTTCGTCGGCGCGTACGGGTTGACCGCGCGCACCCTGCCGGACCTGCCGTCGTTGAGCTGGCTCGTGTGCGACGGGCTGTATCGCAAGGCCGCCGCCGGCATCGAGGCCCGGTACCGGGACGCCGACGTCCGGGTCGACATCACCGGCGTCGAGAACGAATGGCGCGAGTTCTGAAGCCGTGCGGAGGTTCCTCCGGTCTCATCCCGTCCCGACGGCCAGGGCGAGGAGGGCGCGGCATTCGAGGAAGCCGCCGCAACTGCGGTTGTTCACCTCGACGCAATTGGCGACGATGCGCGACACGACGAAGCGCCGCAACTATTCCACCGAGGCCGAGGAATTCCGTCGGGAGCATCAGCGACATCGCGTCTGGGGTTTGGCACAGCGCCACGCGGCACACCCGTCAGCGGCAAGGACGAGCGTCACAGGAACGCTGTCATGGTGCTGACGAACCACTCCGGCGTGTCGAGCCAGGTGGTGTGGGCGGCGGCGGGTGCCACGGCCTGCGTCGCGTTGGGGAACTTCGCGGCGTAACTCCTCAGGCGGCGTGGCGGGATCTGCAGGTCGTACTCGCCGGTGATCAGCAGGACCGGGGCGAAGACCCCGAACAGGTCGGGTGCGCTGGAAGTCCCGTAGTAGAGGGCGGCTGCCTTCTCGTTGCGCTCGATGGCGGCGTCCGCGCGGGCGGACTCGTCCCAGCGGCCGTAGTTGAACGGGTCGATGGCGGACCAGTCGGCGTCGGTCTGGGTGCCGGACCAGATGCGCTCGAGGGCCGCATAGGCCGCGGGGAACCAAGGCTCGTCGCGGCGCAGCAGGGCTATCTCGCGGCGGTCCTCGTTGGTGATCTCGAGGTTGATGACGCGGGGGCTCGGGTTGAGCAGGGCCAGGTGGGCGATCCGGTGCGGATGCCGGGCGGCGTAGTGCACGGCCACGGCGGCGCCGGCCGAGTGGCCGGCCAGGTCGAGGCGGTCGAGACCCAGGTGGAGGCGCAGCGCCTCGATGTCTTCGGCCAGAAGGCGGCAATCGTACGTGGCGGGGTCGGCGGGCGTGTCCGAAGCGCCGGTACCGCGCGGGTCGAGCTGGATCAGGGTGCGGTGGGCGTCCAGGCCGCCCATGCCGCCCAGGTACGCGCCGGCGCGCATGGGGCCGCCGGGGACGCAGATCAAGGGTGGGCCCTCGCCCCGGCGGTGGAAAGCGATCTTGGTGTCGTCGGCGGCGCGAAAGAAGTCCACCGCAGGATCTTAGAGGCCGGCGGTGCGCAGGTCGGCGGTCATCTTGTGGAACTCGGCGAGGCGGTCGTCGCGATATAGTTCGCTGACCTGGCAATTTCTGTCCACGGGAGCCGGATGACCTGGGATCTCCTCCTGGCGGGCGGCGAGCCCTTCGACGTGGCCGTCGCCGGCGGGGTGATCGCCGCGACGGGCCGGGGCCTGCCCCGCGACGCCGGCACGGTCGTCGACGTGTCCGGGCTGCTCGTCACGCCGGGCCTGATCGACCTGCACACGCACGTGGGGCCCGGGTACTGGGGGATCCGGCCCGACCCGATCGCCTGGTACACGGGCGTGACGACCTGGGTGGACGCGGGCTCGGCCGGCGCCTACACGCTGCGCTTCCCCGCCACCGGCGTCCGCGTCGCGGCGCTGCTGAACATCTCGGCCACCGGGCTGGCCGGGCGCACCGGGGAAAATCGCGACCTGGCCAACTGCGACGTCGCGCTGGCGATCGACACCCTCCAGCAGCACCGCGACCTGCTGCGCGGCATCAAGGTGCGGATCGACCGGGAGGCGGTCGGCGACAACGGCGTCGAACCGCTGCGCCGGGCGCTGACCGCCGCGGCCGCGTGCGACGTGCCGGTGATGGTCCACGTCGGGGCCGCGCCGCCCGCGGTGGACGAGGTGCTCGACCTGCTGCGGCCTGGTGACATCGTCACCCACTGCGCCAGCGGCCTCGCCGCGCCGCTCGGCCGCGCGCTGGTCGAGGCGGCCGCTCGCGGGGTGCTCCTCGACATCGGGCACGGGTCGGGCGGGTTCGCCTTCGACGTCCTCGAACGGCAGCTCGACCTCGGCGTCCGCCCGCACACGATCTCGACCGACCTGCACGCCCGGTCGCTGCACGGCCCCGCCTTCGACCTGCCGACCACGATGGCGAAGCTGCTGGCCGTGGGCCTGCCGCTGGACGAGGTGCTGGCCGCCGTGACGATCCGGCCCGCGCAGGCGCTCGGCCTGCCCGGCGGCACCCTCGACGTGGGCGCGCCCGCCGACCTGGCCGTCTTCGAGGTCCGTGCCGAGGACTTCGAGGTCACCGACGCCCACCTGCGGGCGCGACGGTCGCCGGTGCGGTTGATCAACCATTACACGTACGCGAAGGGCCGGCTCCTGCCCTCGCAGCTGCCGCCGCCGGTGCCGCCGTGGATCCCGCTCACCGGCGCCCAGCGCGCGGCCCTGGCCCGCCGCGACCGTGACATCCGCGCCCTGCTCAGCACGCCGCTGGTCGGCGCGGACGCGTTGGAAGACCAGTTCCCACGAGACCGCAGGAGTCCCTGACATGCCCAAGCGCGCCATCATGACCGACCAAGCGGCCCCGCCCGGCGGCCCGTACTCCCACGCGGTCGTCGCCGGCGACACCATCTACCTGGCCGGCGCCGTCCCCGCCCGCCCGGACGGCACCCGGGTCACCGGCAGCTTCGCCGACCAGGCACACGCCGCTTTCCGCAACCTGGCGGCGTGCGCCGCGGCGGCCGGCGCCTCCCTCGACGACGCCGTGCGGGTGGGCGTGTACCTGCGCGACTTCGGGGATTTCGCCGAGCTCAACGAGATCTACAAGCAGTACATCAAGGGCGACAACCTGCCGGTCCGGACGACGCTGCCGGTGGCGCTGGAGGACTTCGACATCGAGATCGACGCCATCCTGTACGTCGGTTAGCTCGCGGCCTGCGGGCCCTCGACGACCAGCGTCAGGCACTCCAGGAACAGGTCGTCGACGGTGCGGCCGGGGCGGTAGTACTCGGTGATGGCGGCGATCATCGTCGGGTAGGCGGTCAGGTCGAACGACCGGGCGGCCTCCTCGTCGGGGCGGGGGCCCTGCTCCTCCAGCACGAAGCCGATCGTCATGCGCTCGACCGTGAACACCATGACCCGGGCCTGGTGCAGCGGGATGCCCTTGGCCACCAGGGTGCTCATCGCCAGTTCCGACAACGCCGCCATGTTTCGCGACAACTGGGCCATTGAGATGACGCGGGCGCCGTCGGGGTGGGCCAGCAGGGCCTGCCGCAGGCCGGCCGCCATGCCGATGAGCCAGTCCTGCCAGCGGTCGCCGGGCGCGGCCGGGCGCGCGGGCAGCGGGGTGAGGATCTCCTCGGCGATGGCGGTGATCAGGGCCGCCTTGTTCGGGATGTGCCAGTAGAGGGTGGGCGCCTGCACCGCCAGCCGGGCGGCGAGTTTGCGCAGCGTGACGTGATCCAGGCCCTCGGCGTCGAGCAGGGCGACCGCCTCCGCCACGATCCGCCGCCGATCCAACGCCATGACGGGACACTCTATCAGTGTTAGAGTGCTCTAACACCGTAAGAGAGGCGGCGCGATGAAGGCAGCGGTTCTGCACGAGCGTGACGGCGTCCCGCGCTACGAGGACTTTCCCGACCCGGTGGCCGGCGCGGGCGAGGTGATCGTCGAGGTGGTGGCGGCCGCGGTGGAGAACGTCGACCGGGCCGTCGCGGCCGGCACGCATTTCGCGGCGCGGGCGATGATGCCGGAGCTCCCGGCGATCCCCTGCTTCGACGGCATCGGCCGGCTGCCGGACGGGCGGCTGGTCGGCTTCGGCAACCCGCGCCCGCCGTACGGCGCGCTCGCGGAGCGGACGGTGGTGGCCGAGGGCGCGTTCGCCCCGATCCCGGAGGGGCTCGACCCGGCCGTGGCCACCGTGCTGCCCAGCGCGATCACCGCGATATCCATGAAGGTCGCGGCGGGCCTCAAGCCCGGCGAGTCGGTGCTGGTCCAGGGCGCGACCGGGGTCGCGGGCCGCCTCGCCGTGCAGGTGGCCCGGCTGCTCGGCGCCGGCCGCGTCGTCGCGACCGGCCGGGACGACGAGCAGCTGCGCGAGCTGGACGCGGACGAGGTGATCAACACAACCGTGGGCGACGACGAGCTGCTCGACGCCTTCCGGCGGAACCGCACCGATGTGGTCGCCGACTTCCTGTGGGGCCGCCCCACCGAGATCCTGCTGCGCGCGATGGTGCCGGCCGGGTTCGCCTTCCCCGAGCCGCTGCGGCTCGTGCAGATCGGCGAGGTGGCCGGCGCCGACCTGCGCCTGCCGGCCGAGAGCCTGCGCACCTCGGGCGTCGAGATATACGGCGCGGCCAAGGGCCTCGGTCCCGCGACGATGGGCGAGGCGTACGGCCAGGTGGTCGAGTGGGCTCGGCAGAAGCGGCTCACCTTCGGCCTCGAGCGGGTCCCGCTGCGCGACATCGAGGCGGCGTGGCAGCGCACCGACCTTCGCGGGCGGCGGCTGGTCGTGGAACCCTGAGGGCAACGAAAGGGGGCCGCAGGTGGACGTTCCGGAGCCGCGGGTCGACTGGCGCAGCAAGGGCTTCTTCGTCCCGGACGGGGAGCGCACGGCATCCGACTACGCCAAGGAGCGGCCGAGCCTGTTCGGCGGCGGCTTCACCTGGCCGGTCCTGGCGCTGCGCCGCGAGGCCGTGCTGGCGAACATCGCGACGATGGCGGCCTACGCCGAGCGGCACGGCCTGCTGTTCGCCCCGCACGCCAAGACGACGATGGCACCCGGCCTGATCGCGGCGCAGTTCGACGCCGGCGCGTGGGGGATGACTGTCGCCACGCCCAGCCAGGCGCTGGTGCTGCGCCGCCTCGGGGTGGGCCGCATCCTCATCGCCAACGAGGTGCTCGATCCGGTCGCGCTGCGCTGGCTCGCCACCCAGGAGGACATCTACTTCCAGGTCGACTCGCCGGCCGGGGTGGCGGCGGCCGCCGCGGTGCCGGAGGGCCGGCTGCGGGTGTTCGTCGAGCTCGGCCATGCGGGTGGGCGCACCGGCGTCCGTACCCTCGAAGATCTTGAAGCGGTGGCGCGCGCCGCGCAGGTCGCGCCACGGCTGGAACTCGCCGGCGTGACCGCGTACGAGGGTCAATTGACCACGCAGCCGGAGGTCGACGACTTCCTGGACCAGGTCGTGGCCGGGGTTCGGCGGCTGAAGGCCGCCGGGATCGAGTTCTCGCTGGTGTCGGCGGGCGGGAGCGCCTGGTTCGACCGGGTGGTGGCCCGGCTCGCCGCGCTGCCGCGCGACCTGCGCCTGATCTTGCGCAGTGGCGCGTCGGTCACGCACGACGACGGTTTCTACCGATCGCGTACGCCGTTCCGCCGCGTTCCCGCGGAGGGGCCGCTGACCGCCGCGCTGGAGATCTGGGCGCAGGTGCTGTCCACGCCGGAGCCGGGCCTCGCGATCGCCGGGATGGGCAAGCGCGACGCGCCGTTCGACGAGGGGCTGCCGGTGCCCATGGAGGTGCGCCGGCACGGCACGACGCTCGAGGTGGCAGCCTCGGTGACCAAACTGAACGATCACCACACCTACCTGGCGGCCGACGGCCTGGCCCCGGGCGACCTGATCCGCTTCGGGATCTCGCATCCGTGCACGGCCTTCGACAAATGGCGGCACATCCCGGTGGTGGACGAGGATCGCCGCGTGGTCGACGTGCTCCAGACCTTCTTCTGAGGGCTCCGGCGGTCGCCCCGAGATTCATCCGTGACGATGTCTTCACCTAGAGTGAGGCCATGAGCCTCGCTGATGGGCAGGGCGGCTATCGCGTGCGCTTCGACTGGGGTCCGGTCGGCGCCGACGCGGTCTCGCCGGGAGCGGCCTACGTCGCCGTGGTCGACGTCCTCTCCTTCACCACGACGCTGACGGTGGCGGTCGAGCAGGGGCTGCGCGTGCTGCCCTATCGCTGGCGCGACGACTCGGCGGTCGCCGTGGCCCGCTTGCACGGCGCGATGCTCGCGGTGCTGCGCAAGGAGGCCGGCCCCGGCCAGGTCACCCTGTCGCCGGAGAGCATCCTGCACGCCAACCTGCGCGCGGACGGCATCGACCGGCTGGTGCTGCCGTCGCCGAACGGCTCGGCGATCTCGGTGCGGCTCGCCGACGCCGGGGTGACGGTGATCGGGGTGTCGCTGCGCAACGCGGCCGCCGCGGCGGCGTGGGTGCGCGAGCGGGCCGGCGACCGGCCGGTGGGCGTGGTCGCGTCGGGGGAGAGGTGGCCGGACGGCTCGCTGCGGCCGGCCATCGAAGACCTGCTCGGCGCGGGGGCGTTCCTCGACGGGCTCACGCTTCCCTCGGAGCCGTCCGCGGCTTCGGACGGGCACTCGGCCTCGGCTTCGGTTGCGGCCTCGGCTGGGGACTTCTCGCCCGAGGCGAGCGCGGCGCTGTGGGCGTGGCGCGGGGTCGCCGAACGGGCCGGCGACGCCCTGCGCGAGTCGGTCAGCGGCCGTGAGCTGCGCGGCTTCGGCTTCGCCGGCGATGTCGACGTGGCCTCCGCGATCGGGGTCAGCAAGGTCGTGCCGGTGCTGCGGGACGGCTGGTTCGTCGATGGAGGATCCCTCTCCTGACCGGCCGGAGCGTGACGGATTTCCGCACGTCGGGTCTCGCGACGACGGAAACCGCGTCTCCGGCGCCGTTGGCTGGGTGAATAGGCCCGCGCCGGCCGATCGTGGGTGCCGTCAACCGGAATCCGCGAAGGAAGTAGACCCATGCGCAAATGGTGGCCGCTGGTGACCGTCTGTCTCGGCACCTTCATGCTGCTCATCGACGTGACCATCGTGAATGTGGCGCTGCCGCGGATGGCCACCGACCTGAGCACCTCGTTCGGCTCGCTGCAGTGGGTGGTCGACGGCTACGCCCTCGCGCTCGGCGTGCTCCTGCTCGGCGCGGGCGCGCTCAGCGACAGGCACGGGCACCGGCGCTTCTATGCCGGCGGCCTGATCGTCTTCGCGCTCGCCTCACTGGCCTGCGGCCTGGCCGCCGGCCCGGCGCTGCTGGTCGGCGCGCGGGTGGTGCAGGGTGCCGGCGCGGCCGCGATGTTCACCACCACGTTCGCGCTGCTGAACAGCTCCTACCAGGGGCGCGACCGGGGCGTCGCGTACGGCGTCTGGGGTGGCGTCTCCGGCGCCGCCGCCGCGATCGGCCCGATCCTCGGCGGCCTGCTCACCGAGGGGTTCGGCTGGCGCTGGATCTTCCTGGTCAACCTGCCGATCTGCGTGGCCGCCGTGGTCATGTGCCTTACCACGCTGCGCCGCGACGGCGCCCGCGGGACCGGCCGCTTCGACCTGCCCGGCACCGTGGCGTTCACGGTCGCCGCCGCCGCGCTGACCTTCTCGGTGATCCGCGCCGACGACGAGGGCTGGTCGTCGATCCGGACCTGGGGCCTGCTCGTCGTCTCCGCCGTCGCGCTGGCCGCCTTCGCGCTCATCGAGTGGCGGTCCGCCGAGCCGATGTTCGACCTGCGCCTGCTGCGCAACCGCTCGTTCACCGGCATCCTCACCGCCGGCCTGCTGGTCAACTTCGCGGCGTTCGCGGCCTTCACCTACACGTCGATCTGGCTCCAGTCGGTGACCGGCCTCTCCCCGCTGCGGGCCGGCCTGGTCGGCCTGCCGATGTCGGCCGGCTCGATGCTGGCCTCCGGGATCGCCGGCGCCCGCCTGCACGGCCGATCCCCGCGCCTGGTGATCGGCGGCGGCATGGTGCTGATCGGCGCCGGCTCCCTGCTGCTCGCCCTGCTGGTGGGCCCCGATTCCGGCTGGCCCGCGCTGCTGCCCGGCTACGCGGTGATCGGCCTGGGCGTCGGCCTGGTCATGCCGGCGCTGGCATCCTCGGCGATGGCCGCGGTGCCGCAGCGGCGCGGCGGGATGGCCGCCGGGGCCCTGACCACCGCCCGGCAGCTGGGCTTCGCGATCGGCGTCGCCGTGCTGGGCACGCTGTTCGCCTCCCGCGCCGCCGACGAGCTGGGCTCGGCCGAGGCCGCCCATGCGGTGGCCGCCGGCCAGGCCGGGCGGTTGGCGGGCGCGGTGCCCGAGTCCGCGATCCGGGCGGCGTCGGCAGCCGGCCTGGACGCGGGCTTCCTGATCAGCGGCGCGGTCGGCCTGCTGTGCGCCGTGGCGGTGTTCGTCCTGGTGCGCCCGGCCGAGAAGGCGGAACCGGCCGCCCGCGAGCTGGTCGAGGCCGCCTGACATCCGCATCGCGCGGCCGGACTCCGCCGGGCTAGGCCGTGCGGCGGGCGTACACCTCGATCTCGATCTTCATGCGGGGGTCGGCCAGGCCGCACACCATCATGGTCGCGGCCGGCCGGACCTCCCCGAACGTGCGGCGCAACGCCGGCCAGCACGGCTCGAAATCCGCGCGGTCCGGGAGCAGGTAGCGCACCCGTACCACGTCGGCGAAGCCGCAGCCCGCCTCCGCGAGCGCCGCACCCACGTTGCGCAGGCACTGCTCCGCCTGCTCCACCACGTCGTCCGAGATGGTCATCGTCGGGTAGTCGAAGCCGGTCGTGCCCGACACGTGCACCCAGTCGCCGTCGACCACCGCCCGGGCGTACCCGATCCGCTCCTCGAACGTCGAACCACTCAAGATCGCGCGTCGCTCCGTCACCAGGACGACCCTAAGGGGCTCCGGGACCAGGACGCGCCCTGAGGGGGCCGGCGCCTCGACTCGCTCAACGGGCGGCGGTGACCGGGGCGCGCGGTGGCTCGCGCACGAGCCCGCCCACCATCAGCGAGTGCGACTGCTTGAGGCGGGTCACGTGCGGGACGATCTCCACGTTCTGGATGCCCTCGATCCGCGCCGCCTTCGTGGTGATGTAGCGGTACAGCGCCTCGGCGTCGACGGCCCGGGCCGCCGCCATCAGGTTCGCGGCGCCGGTTATCGCCGAGACGAACGCCAGCTCGGCGTGGTCGGCCAGCCGCGCGCCGGCCGACGCCAGGTGGGCCGGCGCGACCGTGAACCACAGGTTGGCCGCCGATCCCATCCCGACCAGCGCGTCGGCGATGTCGAGGTGGTAATAGATCGCGCCGCTGCCGACCAGCTCGCCCACCCGGTGGGCGACCTGCCGCTGGCTCCAGCCGGTCGCCGCCGCCAGCGACGCCCAGCTCGCCCGGCCGTCGTGCTCGAGCGCTTCGACCAGCGGCCCGTCGGCGTCGCGGAGCCGGGCGTCGCCCTGCTTCGCGATGTGCCGCTCGGCGCCGTCGGCCAGGAAGCGCCGCTGCTCGGCGGTGACGTCGTTGTCGGGCAGGATCCAGTCGATCTCGCCGCGCCCGGGGAAGTGGTGCAGCATCTGGTGGGCACTGAAGGTGAGCACGTTGGACGCGCGGGGCACGTGGTCGAGCAGGCCGGCGCGGTCGCTCTCGATCTCGATCTGGCAGGTGATCTCGGCGCCGCCCGCGCCGATGCTGATCCACGACGTGTCGGTGCGGCGCGCGAGCGCCTCGGCGAGGGCGGTGGCCGTGCCCGGCCGGCAGCCGATGCGCAACGACCAGGACGAGCCGTTGGGCCGGTGGGTCGCCTGGGGCCGGGCCGTCACCCGCACGATGCCGTTGCCACGCATCCGCTGGTACCGCCGGGCGACCGTCTGCTCCGAGACGCCGAGCACGGTGGCGATGCGGGCGAAGGGCGCACGCGGCGCGATCTGGAGCGCGTGGAGGATCTGGCGGTCGAGACGCTCGAGCGTGTGGGATTCCGGCGCCATCTCGCGAGTCTACGGCGGAGTAGCCCGCGGGTGAGTCCCCTCGGCGGGGGATGGGGTCGAACGATGAGCCTATATATCGTCCGGATCACGCCTTTGCCGGACAAAACCCCGGAGCCGCCTCATGTCCGTCTTCCGCGCCGCAAACAACCTCAACAAAGGGCCGTCCGACCGCCCGTACGCGATCAATCCCCGGCCCCGGGACGAGACCATCCCGGACGGACCCACCGAGCGCATCCACGACCGGAAGTCCCGGCTCCGCCGGGACCGTCTCGCCTGGCTCGGGGTGGTCGTCGCGGTCTTCGCGCTGATCACCTCGTCGATCGCGGTGCTCGCCGCGTGGCGCGCGATGAGCGTGGCCCGGCTGGTCGCGGCCGGCATGCCCGCCGTGGCCGGCGCCACCGCGCCGCCGGCCGCCGACGGCTTCTCCGTCACCTATGCCCAGGAGCCGCTGCGCGTGCAGGTCGGCTGCTCGGCGGTGCTCTTCGTCGACCTCGACGAGCCGCGGGCCAACGCCGACGAGAAGCTCAGCGACCTGCGCTACGACAGCCGCTGCGGGCAGGACGTGCCGCGGCTGACGCTCGGGCCGGGCGCGGCGGCCGGCGCCCAGGTGAAGGACACCGACACCGACGCCGACGGCTGCCGGCGGGCGATCCGGACCGCCCCGATCGGGCCCGGCGGCGGCGTGCCGGTGCGCAAGGGGGCGGTGCTGTGCGTGCTGACCGCCGCCATCCCGGCCTCGATCTCGCTGGTGGAGATCACCGACGTGGGCACCACCGGCACCGCCGGCATGCGGGCCACCTCGTGGCGGGTGACCGGTTGACTCCTGACAGAATGGGCGCTGCGCCCTTGTTCAGCTGTGAGGAGACGAGTTCCCGTGATCCGTACCCATGACGCCGGCAGCCTGCGCGCGAGCGACGCCGGCACGACGGTGACGCTCGCCGGGTGGGTGGCCCGCCGGCGCGACCACGGCGGGGTCATCTTCGTCGATCTCCGTGACGCCTCCGGCGTGGTGCAGGTCGTCTTCCGCGAGGAGGACGCGCACGCGCTGCGCAACGAGTTCTGCGTGCTGGTCACCGGCGAGGTGTCCGCGCGTCCCGAGGGCAACGAGAACCCCGAGCTCGCCACCGGCGCGATCGAGGTGGTTGCCCGCGAGCTGACCGTGCTGAGCGAGGCCGCGCCGCTGCCGCTGCCGGTCGACGACACGATCACCGCGTCCGACGACCTCCGGCTCAAGTACCGCTACCTCGACCTGCGCCGCTCCGGCCCGGCCAACGCGCTGCGCCTGCGCAGCCGGGCCAACCAGATCGCCCGCGAGGTGCTGCACGCCCGCGACTTCAACGAGATCGAGACGCCGACCCTGACCCGGTCGACGCCCGAGGGCGCCCGCGACTTCCTGGTCCCGGTCCGCCTGCAGCCCGGCACCTGGTACGCGCTGCCGCAGTCCCCGCAGCTGTTCAAGCAGCTGCTGATGGTGGCCGGCATGGAGCGGTACTACCAGATCGCCCGCTGCTACCGCGACGAGGACTTCCGCGCCGACCGGCAGCCCGAGTTCACCCAGCTCGACATCGAGATGTCCTTCGTGACCCAGGACGACATCATCGAGCTGGGCGAGGAGATCGTGTCCCGCCTGTGGGGCTCGCTGGCCGACTATGAGATTCCCCGGCCGATTCCCCGCATCACCTGGCACGACGCGATGAATAGGTACGGATCGGACAAGCCGGATCTGCGCTACGGCGTGGAGCTGGTCGAGCTCACCTCCTACCTGGCCGGCACGTCGTTCCGCGTCTTCGCCGGCGCGATCGACGCGGGCGGTTACGTCGGGGCCGTGGTCATGCCCGGCGGGGCCGCGCAGACCCGCAAGGAGCTCGACGGGTGGCAGGACTGGGCCAAGGCGCGCGGCGCTCGCGGTCTGGCCTACGTCGTGCTCGACGAGTCGACCGGCGAAGCCCGCGGACCGGTGGCGAAAAACCTGTCCGAAGAGCATTTGTCCGGGCTGGCCGACGCGGTCGGCGCCAAGCCGGGCGACGCCATCTTCTTCGCCGCGACGGCCGACCGCCGGGAGGCGCAGGAGCTGCTCGGCGCGGCCCGGATCGAGATCGCCAAGCGGGCCGGCCTGATCGACGAGTCGGCCTGGGCGTTCTGCTGGGTGGTCGACGCGCCGATGTTCGAGAAGACCGAGGAGGGCGGCTGGACCGCGGTCCACCACCCGTTCACCTCGCCCAACGCGGAGTGGATCGACAGCTTCGAGACCGCGCCCGACCGGGCCCTGGCGTACGCGTACGACATCGTCTGCAACGGCAACGAGATCGGCGGCGGCAGCGTCCGTATCCACCGGGCCGACGTGCAGAGCCGGGTCTTCGACCTGCTCGGCATCACGCCCGAGGAGGCGCAGGACAAGTTCGGCTTCCTGCTCGAGGCGTTCAAGTACGGCCCGCCGCCGCACGCCGGCATCGCGTTCGGCTGGGACCGCACCTGCATGCTGCTCTCCGGCAACGAGTCGATCCGCGAGGTCATCGCGTTCCCCAAGACCCGCGGCGGCTACGACCCGCTGACCACCGCGCCGACCCCGATCACCGCGCAGCAGCGCCTCGAGGCCGGCATCGACGCCAAGCCCAAGGCCGCCGCCGGCGTGCCCGGCACCGGCGGCCAGGCCGCCCCGGTCGAGCACTCCAACTAGGCGGCCGCGCGGGGTAGCTCCACGGTGGAGTTTGGCGAACACCCGCTGGTGGGTATCTGCACGTCAGAACGCTCATACCCCCGGAGGATCCCCATGCTTGCCATCGCCGCAGCGATCGTTTTCGGTATCTGGCTCGTTCTCGACCTGCTCGACACCAACCTCGGCGCCCCCGACCTGTTCAACTTCCCCACGATGGCCTCGATCGGCTTCCTGCTGCTCTCGCTGTACCTCGCCGGCGTGGGCAGCGGCCCGCGCGCCGGCACCGGCTCCGGCCGTCGCTTCTACGGCCGTCGCCCCGGCCGCGGCTGAGGGTTTCCGGCCCGCCCTTTCGGTGCATTTCGGGCATCGGAGGGCGGGCCGGTACTGTCGGTGCCGATGGAAATGGACGGGCTCTTCTCGCTGACTCGCCCGGGTGGCGTGCAGGTCGCCGCGTCGGCCTCGGCGTTCACCCCGCCGTCAGCCGATTCGCCGCTGCCCGTCCGCATGCGCCCCGCCGGCCTCGACGAGCTGGTCGGCCAGGACCATCTGCTCGCGCCCGGCAGCCCGCTGCGCCAGCTGGTCACCGGCGCCACCCCGATGTCGGTGATCCTGTGGGGCCCGCCGGGCACCGGCAAGACCACCATCGCCCATCTTGTCGCCGACGCCACCGACCGCAAGTTCGTCGCGATGTCGGCGCTCTCGGCCGGCGTCAAGGACGTGCGCGCGGTGATCGACGCGGCCCGGCAGGAACGGCGCCAGGGCGGCCCGCCTACCGTGCTGTTCATCGACGAGGTGCACCGCTTCAGCAAGACCCAGCAGGATTCGCTGCTGGCCGCGGTCGAGGATCGGACGGTCACGCTGCTGGCGGCCACGACGGAAAACCCGTACTTCTCGGTCATCTCGCCGTTGCTGTCCCGCTGCGTCCTGCTGACCTTGCGGGCGCTCGGCGACGACGACGTGCGCCTGCTGGTGCGCCGCGCGCTCACCGACCAACGCGGGCTGGGCGGTGCCGTCACGCTTTCCGCGGAGGCAGAGGACCATCTCGTACGCCTGGCGTCCGGCGACGTACGCAAAGCGCTCACCGCTCTCGAGGCCGCCGCCGCCACGGCCGTTGCCCAGAGTGGGGCTTCTTCCCCGGACGCAACCTCGGATTCGGCCGTCCCGGGCACGTCATCGCCTACCCCCCGCACGCCGGTGATCGATCTGGCGACCGCCGAGAAGGCGGTCGACGTCGCCGCCGTTCGCTACGACCGGGACGGCGACGCCCACTACGACGTGACCAGCGCCTTCATCAAGAGCATGCGCGGCAGCGACCCCGACGCCGCGCTGCACTGGCTGGCCCGCATGCTGGTGGCCGGCGAGGACCCGCGCTTCATCGCCCGGCGCATCGTCATCTTCGCCAGCGAGGACGTCGGCATGGCCGACCCGCAGGCCCTGGTCGTCGCCACGGCGGCGGCCCAGGCCGTGCAGCTCATCGGCCTGCCCGAGTGCCAGCTCAACCTCGCCCAGGCGGTCGTGCACATGGCCACCGCCCCCAAGTCCAACGCGGTCACCACCGCCCTGGGATCCGCGATGGCCGACGTGCGAGCCGGCCGGGGCGGCGCCGTTCCCGCTCACCTCCGCGACGCCCACTATCCCGGCGCGCGTGGTCTGGGTCACGGCCGCGGTTACCGATACCCGCACGACGACCCCCGGGGCGTGGTCACCCAGCAGTACATCCCCGACGACCTGACCCATGCCGAGTATTACCAGCCCACCGACCACGGCGCCGAGCGCGCGGTCAGCGAGCGGGTCCCACGCCTGCGCCGCATCGTCCGGGGCCTGGCCGCTCCGGCCCGGCCCGCCGTCGCCGCCGGATCTGCCGAGGCTGCCGAGCCTGCCGCCGCCGGTGGGCCACCCACACCCGACCGCGCGGCGGGTGGTGGATCGGCCGCGGATGCGTCACGCTCTTCGGTTAGCACCGAGCCGACGCCGTCGGCCCCGGCGAAGAAGGCGTCGCGGTCCCGGGCCGCGGCGGGCAAGAAGCCGTCGCGCAGCGACGCGGCGGTCGAGGACGAGCCGGCGGCGACGCCGGCTCAGGACGGGACAGAGGCGGCCGGCGAGGCCGTGGGCAGGGCAGACGACAGCGGCGACGCCGCCGGAGAGGAACAGCCGTGAATTCGCGCGGTGCCGAACGGCCCGACGACGAGGCCGACCTGCGCAAAGACGCCGGTTCCCGGAAGGGACGCCGGTTCGGTCGAGGCCGTGCCGAGCCGGAGGTGCCCGAGGACGTGCCTCAGGAGGAAACCGGCTGGCTCGACGACCTCCGCACCGCCAAGCAGCAGCGCGGTGCGATCGGCCCCGGCACGCTCGCCGGCGAGACCCGCCCCAGCAAGAGCGGCCGCGTGGCCCCCGGCCCCGACGACCACCCCGACGACCAGGATCTCCCCTTCGGCGGCGGCGCCCCCGGCTGGCAGTCCCCGAGCGGCGCCTATCCCTCCGGCGCCGCCCCCACGGCCCCCGCCCAGCCCACGCGCCCGGCGTCGCCCGCTCGTCCGTCGCAGCCCACGCGTCCGGTCAGCGGCCCGGCGCAGCCCGCCCGGCCGGTGAGCAGCCCCGGTCAGCCCGGTCAGCCCGGTCGTCCCGTCGGTGGCCCGCCTCGGCCGGGTCGTGCGGCCCCGCCCGCGGGCCAGCCCGGCCGCCCGGTCCCGCCCGCGCAGCCCGGCTGGCAGTCGCCCAGCGGGACCCATCCGGCCCGCTCCGGCCCCGCGCAGCCACCCTCCGGCCGCCCCGCGCCCGGTTGGCAGGACGGCAGTGGCGCCCACCCCGCGTCCGGTTGGCGTGACGACGCGCAAGGATCCGGCCCGCAGCCCGGCGCCGGCTGGCGTGACGACGCCCAGGGTGCCGGCCCGCAGCCGGGTGCCGGCTGGCGTGACGACGTTCCGCCCGGTCCGGGCCCGGTCAGTCCGGCGGGCGGCCGCGGTGGCCGGTCCGCTCGGGTGCCGCGGCAGGCGCCCTCGTCGCCCGTGTCCCCGGCGAACCAGAACCCGCCCGGCCGGATGTCGCCGGGCCAGCGCTCGGGCCCGGCGATTCCGGGTCAGCATTCCGGCCCGGTGGGGCCAGGGCAGCTTTCCGGTCCCGTCGTGTCCGGGCAGCATTCCGGTCCCGTCGTGTCCGGGCAGCATTCCGGTCCGGTCGTGTCCGGCCAGCATTCCGGCCCGGTCGTGCCCGGGCAGGCGCGTGGGCGTGCCGACCAGGCGGCCTACGCGACCCGGCACGGCGCCGCCGAAGAGGAGGGCCGTCGCCCGCTCGACCCGTCGACCTCCGGCCCGATCCCGTCCGTGCCCCTCTCCGGCAATGCGCCCGAGGTGCCGATGCCGCGCCCGACCCCGTCGGCGTCGCGTCCGGTGTCCTCGGCGCCGCGTCCGGTGTCGCCGGCCTCGCGTCCGGTGTCGCCGGCCTCCCGCCCGACCTCGTCGGCGGGTCCGCGTGACCGCTTCCGCACCGACGGCCCGCCCGGCGGCGGCCGCGGCCCGGCGCCTGGCGCCCCGATGCCGTCGTCGCCCGCCGGCCCGCCCGCGGGTCGTTTTCCCGGCGGCTCCTCGCCGTCGTCTCCGGCTGGGCCGCCTCCGGGTCGTTTCCCGGGTGCCGCGGCGCCGTCCTCGCCCGCCGGGCCGGCTTCCGGTCGATTCGCCGGTGGCTCGAGTGCCGCCATCCCGGGTGGCAGTCCCGGTCATCCGGGCGGCGAACAGACCGGTCGGCATGGCGGCGGTGGCCCCGGTTACGGCGAGCCGGCTGCCCGTCATGGCGGTGACGGCTACCCGGGTGGCGAGTCCACCGGGAGGCATGGCGGCGACGGCGGCTCGACGGGCCGGCACGGCGGCGGCTACTCGAACGATGACCCTGTTGGACGGCGCGGCGCCGACGATCAAGGCGGTGGGCCGGGTTTTTCCCGGGGTGGCGAGTCCACCGGACGGCATGGCGGCGACGCGGGTGACTTCCCCGGCGGGCCGGACGATCTGAGCGAGTCGACCGGGCGGCACGGCGCAGCCGGTCGTCGCGGCGAGAATGGACCCCGCGGCGAGGGCGGCCGGCGCGCCGCGACCGGCCGGCGCGGCGAGGGTGGACCGCGCGGTGATGGCGGGCCGCGCGGTGACGCCGGGCCCCGCGGTGAGGGCGGGCCGCGCGGTGACGCCGGCGAGGGTACGGGCCGGCACGGCGCGCCCGACGACGGTCGCTCGGGTCGCATGGGTCCGCCGCCCAGTTCGGGTGGGCCCGCGGGTGGTCAGCCGGTTCGCGCTGCGGCCAAGGTCGTGGTGGTGCCCGGGCGTCAGGGTGCTCGCACCCCGGCGGTCCCGGGTCGTGCCGGCGCCATGGCGGGTGGGGCCGCGCCGCGGCCCGGTGAGACTTCGGGGCCGATCAACCCGCCGCGGGGCGGGCGTGGCGGCCGCAACGGGCCGGCTACGGGAACGATGCGGGGCCCTGGTGCCGATGACATGCCGTCCGGGCCGCTAGGGCGTCCGGGGCCGGGTGGGGTGCGTCCGGGTGTGGATGACATGCCGTCCGGGCCGCTAGGCCACCCGGGAGTAGGTGGCGTGCGTCCGGGTGTGGATGACATGCCGTCCGGGCCGGTTTCGCCGGGACCGGGCGGGCCGCAACACAGTCAGGCTTTGCCGGCGCAGCCGGGTTCGGGGCCGCATGGGCAGCCGTTGCCGGGGCGGGTCGGAGCGGCGCAGGCTGGGCCGCCGGGGCCGGGTGGGCGCGGACCAGGTGCCGGGCCGAGGCGCAACGGCGGGGCCGGTCCGATGGGGGCCGCGTCGGCCGGTGCTGCGCCGGTCGGGTCGGCCTCCGTGGGTGGGCCGCCGATGGGTGGGCCGCCGATGGGTGGCGGTTCGTCGGGTGCTGCCCTGATGGGAGCGGCCTCCGGTGGCGCGCCGGCGAGTGCCGCGGCGGGTGCTGCCTCGGCCGGGCCGGCCTCGGGTGCCGCCCGCGTCGGCGCCGCCCGAACGGGCTCCGCGTCCGGTGCAGCCACCACCATGGGCGCCGCCTCAGCGGGTGTCGCCAATGTGGGCGCCGCGAGCGCGGGAGCTGCCGGAGCCGCGAGCGTGGGTGCCGCGAGCGTGGGTGCAGCCGGGGCCGCGAGCGTGGGTGCAGCCGGGGCCGCGAGCATCGGAGCCGCCAAGATGGGGGCAACCGGCTTGAGAGCGGCCCCCGGAGCAGTCCCTGGAGCCGCTCCCGGAGCGACTCCTGGAGCCGCCCCCGGAAGCGCCGCGGGAGCCGCTGCCGGAGGCGCCGCGGGAGCCGCTGCCGGAGGCGCCGCCGGAGCGGCGAAAGTGCGCGGAGCCGCCGCGGGACCGGCCGCCGGAGCGGCCAAGGTGCGCGGCGCGGGCGCCGGGCCGGGCACGCTCACCGGGGCGCCGGGAGCGGGCGACCGGCCGGGGAACGTGCGAACGGGTGCTCAAGGCGTACCCCTCAGGGGTGAAGAACGTGCGGCCGCGCCCGTTGTCGGTGCGAAAGCCGCGGTCGGTTCGGCCGCGAACGCGGCGGGAATCCGTGGCGCGGGCGGCGAGCTTCGCACCAAGATGCGCAGTCAGCGCCGGCTCCGGGTGGTGACGCTGCTCTCCCTCGCCGTCGTCGTGCTCGTGGTGATGCCGGCCTTCTTCGGGCTGCGGTCGGCGAGCGCGGACCCGGTGTTCGGCTCGCTCGACTCGCTCGGCGTGCCCTCGTGGGCGGCGCAGGACGTGAAGGACAACGGGAGCGGGAGCCGGTGGTGCTTCATCGACTGCCGGTTCCGGGAGCGGATCGCGCAGTCGTCGAAGCCGATCAAGGAGACGGCCACGGCGTACTCCTCGGCGCTGCGGAAGGCGGGCTGGTCGCCCTGGAAGGTCAGCGAGTGCCCGGAGACGCCGGTCGAGGGCACCTACACCTGCTGGCGGCGCGACGAGCTCACTTTGGACCTGTGGGTGCGTCAGCCCGAGTGCGCAGTGGACCAGGTGGCCGCGCAGGATCCGACGGCGGTGCTGCCCTCGTCGGCGGTCACGCCGCCGCCCAAGCAGTGCGTGGGGTCGACGATCAGCATCAAGGTGTACAACGCGATCTCCGACACCCGCGGGCGGACCGAGCCGAAGCAGGACAAGCCGCTGGTCGGCGAGACGCCGGAGCCGGGAATCTCGAACGATCCGCTCTTGGTGCCGACACCCGCGGCGTCGTGAAGCGGGGCGAGGTCACGGACGGTAGGGTCTGCACGTTGACCCGCCACCCGTAGAGGAGTTGCGCCAGATGGACGCCGGAGAAATCGCAGGACTGATCGCGGCGGGCGCCTTCCTGATGCTCGTCATCGTGCTGGCCGTGCCGATCCTCAAGCTCGGCCGGACGGTGGACGCCGCGACCCGGGCGATCAACGACCTGACCGACCGCACCGGCCCGCTGCTCGGCAACGTCAACGAGACGGTGGAGAATGTGAACACCACCCTCGGCCAGGTGCAGGTCTCTTTGGACGGTGTCAACATCCAGCTCGCCAAGGTCGACACGATCACCGAGCACGCGGCGCATGTCACCGCCAACGTGGCCAACCTGTCCACGGTCGTCGCGGCGGCCGCCGCGAACCCGCTGGTCAAGGTCGCGTCGTTCGGGTACGGCCTGCGCAAGGCCGTGAACAACCGGCGCCGGGCCGAGGAGGACCGTGAGGTCCGCGAGACCATCAAGCAGCGCCGCAAGGTCCGCCGTTAACAACAGAGGGGTACGTACATGAAGCGCCTGCTGTGGCTGGGCGTCGGCCTGGCCGTCGGCGCCCTCGTCGTTCGCAAGCTCACCCGTAAGGCGAACGAGTTCACCCCGTCGGGTATCGCGACGTCGCTGTCGCAGTCCGCCGGCGGCCTGGTCGAGTCGATGCGCAGCTTCGTGGACGACGTCCGCGAGGGGATGACCGAGCGGGAGGAGCAGATTCACCAGGCGTTCGCCGAGGGTGAGCTGTTCGAGGACGGGCACCAGGCCCAGGAGGGGAACCGATGAAGACGGCGGAAGTCAAGCGGCGCTTTCTCGCGCATTTCGAGGCCAACGGGCACACGGTCGTGCCGAGCGCCCCGCTGCCGGCCATCGACGACCCCAACCTGCTGTTCATCAACGCCGGCATGGTGCAGTTCGTGCCGTTCTTCCTGGGCCAGCGCACCCCGCCGTACGCCCGCGCCGCCAGCGTGCAGAAGTGCATCCGGACGCCCGACATCGACGAGGTCGGCAAGACGTCGCGGCACGGCACGTTCTTCCAGATGAACGGCAACTTCTCGTTCGGCGACTACTTCAAGGCGGGCGCGATCCCGCTGGCCTGGGAGCTGTCCACCAAGCCGGTCGAGCAGGGCGGCTTCGGCCTCGACCCGGAGCGGATCTGGGCGACCGTCTACCTCGACGACGACGAGGCCATCGAGATCTGGAAGCAGACCGGCCTGCCGGCCGAGCGCATCGTGCGCCGGGGCAAGAAGGACAACTTCTGGTCGATGGGCATCCCCGGGCCGGCCGGCCCGTGCTCGGAGCTCTACTACGACCGCGGCCCCTCGTACGGCCCGGAGGGTGGCCCCGAGGTCGACGAGGACCGGTACCTGGAGTTCTGGAACCTGGTCTTCATGCAGCACGAGATCACCGACGTGAAGTCGAAGGAGGACTTCACGATCGTCGGTGACCTGCCCAAGCAGAACATCGACACCGGCATGGGCCTGGAGCGGATCGCCTCGATCCTGCAGGGCGTCGACAACCTGTACGAGATCGACGAGGTGCGCCCGATCCTGTCCCGCGCCGCCGAGATGACCGGCAAGAAGTACGGCGCGCACAGCGGTCACGCGGCCAACCAGAGCCACCCCGACGACGTACGCCTGCGGGTGATCGCCGACCACGTCCGCACCGCGCTGATGCTGATCGGCGACGGCGTGATCCCCTCCAACGAGGGCCGCGGCTACGTGCTCCGCCGGATCATGCGCCGGGCGATCCGGGCGATCCGCCTGCTCGGCTGGCAGGCCCCGGCGCTGCCCGAGCTGCTCCCGGTGGCCCGCGACTGCATGGCGCCGTCGTACCCCGAACTGGCGACCGAGTTCCAGCGGATCTCCGATTACGCGTACGCGGAGGAGGACTCGTTCCTGTCCACGCTGCGGGCGGGCACGACGATCCTGGACACCGCGATCAGCGAGACGCGCAAGGAGGGCGGGAAGGCGCTGTCCGGCGCGCAGGCCTTCCAGCTCCACGACACGTACGGCTTCCCGATCGACCTGACCCTGGAGATCGCGGCCGAGCAGGGCCTGTCCGTCGACGAGGCCGGGTTCCGGCGGCTCATGGCCGACCAGCGGGCCCGCGCGAAGGCGGACGCCGCCGCGCGCAAGACCGGCCACGCCGACCTGAGCGCCTATCGCGGCGCGCTCGACGAGGGCGGCCCGGTCGAGTTCACCGGGTACCAGGAGGTCACCCGGGAGTCGCGGGTGCGCGCGCTGCTCGGCGACGGCGGGCGCCTGCCGGCGGCCGGCGAGGGCGACTTCGTCGAGATCGTCCTCGACACCACCCCGTTCTACGCCGAGGGCGGTGGCCAGCAGGCCGACACCGGCATCATCCGGGTCGGCGGCGGCCAGCTCGAGATCGTCGACGTCCAGCAGCCGATCCCCGGCCTGATCGTGCACAAGGCGCGGGTGATCCGCGGCGAGGTGCGCGCGGGCGAGTCCGCCGAGGCCGAGATCGACGTGACCCGGCGCAAGGCGATCTCGCGCTCGCACACCGCGACCCACCTGATCCACCAGACCATGCGGCACTTCCTCGGCGAGTCGGCGACCCAGGCGGGCTCGCTCAACGCGCCGGGTCGGCTGCGCTTCGACTTCAACACGCCGGGGGCCGTCTCGCCCGCGGTGCTGCACGACGTCGAGCAGCAGGTAAACGAGGTGCTGCTGCGCGACCTCGAGGTGCACGCGTTCATCACCTCCCAGGAGGAAGCGCGCCGGCTGGGCGCGATGGCTCTCTTCGGGGAGAAGTACGGCGACGAGGTCCGCGTGGTTGAAGTCGGCGACTACGCGCGTGAGCTCTGCGGCGGCACGCACGTGGCCCGCTCCGGTCAGCTGGGCCTCGTGAAGATCCTCAACGAGTCGTCGATCGGCTCCGGCGTGCGCCGGGTCGAGGCGCTGGTCGGCATCGACGCGTTCGGCTTCCTGGCCAAGGAGCACCTGCTGGTCACCCGCCTCGCCGAGCTGTTCCGGGTGCCCGGCGACCAGGTCGCCGACCGGGTCGAGCAGACCGTCACGGCGCTGCGCGACGCCGAGAAGGAGCTCGAGAAGATGCGGGCCCAGATGGTGCTGGGCGGGGCGGGCGCGCTGGCCGGTCAGGCCCGGGATCTGCACGGTGTGGCGTACGTCGGGGTCGAGGCGCCCGAGGGCGCGGCCGGCAACGATGTGCGTACGCTGGCTCAGGAGATCCGCGGCAAGATCGACTCTGGGCGACCGGCGGTGGTCGCGGTCGCGGCCCGGGCCAACGGCAAGGCGTCGCTGATCGTGGCGATCAACGGCGTGGCGAAGGGCCGCGGCCTGTCCGCGGCCGACCTGGTCAAGGGCGCGCTCTCCGGCCGGGGCGGCGGCAACGCCGACCTCGCGCAGGGCGGCGGCGTCCCGGCCGACCAGGTGCCGGCGTTGCTGGCGGCGGTGGAGAAGGCGGTGGTGGACGCCGCCGGATGAATCGGCGACCGCGGCTTAAATGCGCTTTAAGGGCGCTGGCCAGGGCGGTTGGATGGAGAGGGTGACCGGATGAGCGCGCTGTCGCGGGGTAGGCGGCTGGGCGTGGATGTCGGTAAGGTGCGCGTCGGGGTCGCCATAAGCGACCCTGACGGGATCCTGGCCACCCCCCTGGTCACGGTGCCCCGTGACATGGGTGCGGCACCCAACGCCGTGCCCAGCGACATAGCCGAGCTCGTTCGTCTCGTGGGGGAACACGAGGCGGTCGGGATCGTGGTGGGGCTTCCCGTGCGCCTCAACGGCGCCGAGGGCCCTGCCGCCATCGACATTCGTGCGTACGCTGGTCGACTGGCGGAGGCGGTCGGCGCGGTGCCGATCGTCCTGGCGGACGAGAGGATGTCAACCGTGGTCGCTACCCGACGGCTCGCCGAGCGCGGCGTCCGGGGCAAGCGGCAGCGGGCGGTCGTCGACCAGGCGGCCGCGGTGGAGATCCTGCAGAGCTGGCTGGACGCGCAGCGGAGGCAGAGATGATCGACGAGCTGGACCTGGCGTTCGACGAGCACGCCGACCGCACCAGGCCGCGCCATCGGCGGGGCCGCGGTGGTAAGAAAAGCTCGGGTAAGTCCGGCGTCGCGTTCTTGATGGCTTTCATCCTGTTGGCCGTCCTGGGCGGCGGGGTGTACTTCGGCTACAACAAGGTGAAGGACTTCTTCGTCGCGGCCGACTACAGCGGGGAGGGAACCGATCCCGTCCAGGTGACCATCGCCAAGAACGCGACCCTCACCGAGATCGGCAACACGCTGGTCGATTCCGACGTGGTCAAGAGCACCAAGGCGTTCGTGAACGCCGCCGGCGACAACCCCCGCGGCAAGAACATCCAGTCCGGAACGTACAAGATGCGCAAGCAGATGGCGGCCAAGAGCGCGGTCACCCTGCTGCTCGACCCGAAATCGCGGATCACCTCCGGCGTCACGATCACCGAGGGTCAGACCTCGATGCAGATCTACGCGACGCTGTCGAAGGCGACGAACATCCCGGTCAAGGACTTCCAGGCGGCCGCGAAGAAACCGGTCGAGAACCTGGGCGTGCCCGACTACTGGTTCAAGCGGCGCGACAACAAGCCGGCCGCGACCGCGAGCATCGAGGGCTTCCTGTTCCCGGACACGTACGAGTTCGACCCGAAACTGAACGCCGAGCAGATCCTCAAGGTCATGGTGGACCGGTTCCTGACCGTGACCGGGGACATGCAGTTCGCCGACAACGTGCAGAACAACCTGTCCGTGTCGCCGTACGAGGCGCTGATCGTCGCCTCGCTCACCCAGGCCGAGGCCGGCGTTCCGAAGGACTATCCCAAGATCGCCCGGGTGGCGTACAACCGGGTGTACAAGGCGAACATGCCGCTCGAGTTCGACGTGACGGCCAACTACTGGCTGGAGCTCAACGGCAAGGGCGCCAAGCACTCCGGCAAGCTCACCGCCGCCGAGATCGACGACCCGAAGAACCCGTACAACACCAAGAGCAAGCGCGGGCTGCCGCTCGGGCCGATCGACAACCCCGGCCAGGCGGCGCTGCAGGGCGCCATGCAGCCGGCCGCGGGCAACTGGCTGTACTTCGTGGCGATCGACAAGGCCGGCAACTCGGTCTTCACCAACGACTACGAGCAACACCGGAAGAACATCACCCAGGCCTGCCGGAACGGCGTGCCGCTCTGCTGAAAGCCTCGGCTACGGTGTGTCCGTGACTTCCGCGGACACACCGGACGGCCGGGCCACGCCGGGTCGCCGGGCCGCCGTGCTCGGCCGGCCGATCGCACACTCGCTCTCCCCGGTGATCCACAACGCGGGTTTCGTCGCGGCCGGCCTCACCGGGTGGAGTTATGTGGCGATCGAGTGCGACGTGCCCGATCTCGCCGGTCTGCTCGCCGGTCTGGACGCGACGTGGGCGGGGCTGTCGCTGACCATGCCGCTCAAGGAGGAGGCGCTGCGCCTTGCGGCGACAGCGACGAAGGTCGCGCGGGCGACGGGTGCGGCCAATACTTTGGTACGCCGTGAGCACGGCACCTGGCACGCCGACAACACGGACGTCGCCGGCATGGTCCGAGTGCTCCACGACGCGGGCCTCGGCACGTCGGCGGTGCGGGGCGGGGGACAGGCGTCGCCGTCGGTGACGGTGCTCGGCGGGGGTGGCACGTGCCGGGCGGCGCTCGGCGCGGCGGCCGAGCTGGGCGCGACCGAGGTGACCGTGGTGACCCGCCGCGCCTCGGCGCGTGACGAGCTGGAGCCGGCGGCCGAGGCGCTCGGGATCAAGCTGCTCGGCGCGCCGTGGGCGGAGGCGGCCGCGTTGTTCGGGGCCGATGCGGTGATCTCGACCGTGCCCAAGGGGGCCGCCGACCACCTGGCCGCCGAGGTCACCTGGCGGCCGGGGACGGTGCTCTTCGACGCGATCTACGATCCGTGGCCGACGCCGCTGGCCGCCGCCGCGTCCGCCGCCGGGGTGCCGGTGTTCTCCGGGCTCGACCTGTTGCTGGCGCAGGCGCTGAGCCAGTTCGAGCAGTTCACCGGCGTCGTGCCCGCTCCCGAGGCGGAGATGCGGGCGGCGTTGTCCGAGGCCGCCGGCCGCCGCTGACGGGCAGCTCAGCCCGGCGGTCGCGGCACGGGCGCAACCCGTCGCCGGGCTCGCGTCGCGCACCGGGTTCGCCTCGATGCGGTTGTCCAGCCACCTGAGGCGTACCCGATCAGGGTTTGCTTTTTGTTCCGGAGCGCGGGACGACGGCAGGGTCGCGGCCGGGTGAAAGAACGGCGTGGGAGACTTGCGCCGTGTTGCGCTGGCTTACTGCAGGTGAATCTCACGGACCGGCCCTTGTCGCGATGCTCGAGGGCGTGCCCGCCGGCGTCGAGGTGACGAGCGCCGAGATCGGCCGTGATCTGGCTCGGCGGCGGCTCGGCTACGGGCGGGGCGCGCGCATGTCCTTCGAGCAGGACGTGGTCGAGGTCATCGGGGGGATCCGGCACGGCGTGACGCTGGGCAGTCCGGTGGCGATCCGGGTGGCGAACTCGGAATGGCCGAAGTGGCAGACCGTGATGGCGGCCGACCCGGTCGATCCGGCCGAGCTGGCCGCGCAGGCGCGCAACGCGCCGCTGACCCGGCCGCGGCCGGGGCACGCCGATCTCGCCGGCATGCAGAAATTCGGGCACACCGATGCCCGGCCGATCCTGGAGCGGGCCTCGGCGCGCGAGACGGCCGCCCGGGTGGCCGTCGGCGTGGTGGCCAAGGCACTGATCAAGCAGGCGCTCGGCATCGCGATCGTGTCGCACGTGATCGAGCTGGGCTCGGTGGCGGCCAAGACCGGGCTGATCCCCACGCCCGAGGACGCCGAGCGGATCGACGCCGACCCGCTGCGCTGCCTCGACCCGGAGGCGAGCGCGCGCATGGTCGCCGAGGTCGACGCGGCCAAGAAGGACGCCGACACGCTGGGCGGCATCGTCGAGGTGCTGGCCTACGGCGTGCCGCCGGGCCTCGGCTCGCACGTGCAGTGGGACCGCAAGCTCGACGGCCGGCTGGCCGCGGCGCTGATGTCGATCCAGTCGGTGAAGGGCGTGGAGATCGGCGACGGCTTCACCCAGGCCCGCTCGCGCGGCTCGGTCGCCCACGACGAGATCATCCCGACCGCCGAGGGCGTGCGGCGGGTCACCGACCGGGCCGGCGGCCTCGAGGGCGGCATCACCAACGGTGAGCCGCTGCGGGTGCGGGCCGCGCTCAAGCCGATCTCGTCGCTCAACCGCGCCCTGCAGACCATCGACGTGGTCACCGGCGAGCCGGCCACCGCGATCAACCAGCGGTCCGACGTGTGCGCGGTGCCGGCCGGCGCGGTGGTGGCCGAGGCGATGGTCGCGCTGGTGCTGGCCGAGGCGGCGGTGGAGAAGTTCGGCGGCGACTCGGTCGCCGAAATCCGCCGCAACCTGGCGGGCTACCTCGACGCGCTGGTGATCCGCTGATGGCGCCGGTCGCGGTGTTCGTGGGCTCGCCGGGCGCCGGCAAGACGACCGTCGGGTCGGCGGTGGCGGCCGCCCTGGGCGTGCCGTTCGCCGACACCGACGAGCTCATCGAGGCGCGGGCGGGCAAGCCCATCCCCGAGATCTTCTTCGACGACGGCGAGGACGCCTTCCGGGCGATGGAGCGCTCGGTGATCGCCGACGCGCTGGCGGAGTTCGACGGGATCCTGTCGCTCGGCGGCGGCGCGATCCTCGACGAGGGCACGCGCGCGTTGCTTGCGTCACAGAACGTGGTCTATCTGTCGGTCGAACTGAGCGACGCGGTGAAGCGGGTCGGGCTGGGCAGCGGGCGCCCGCTGCTGGCGGTCAACCCGCGGGCCACCCTGAAATACCTGCTCGACCAGCGTCGTCCGCTCTACGCGTCGGTCGCCACCCACACGATCGGCACCGACGGGCGCGAGCCCGAGGAGATCGCCGACGAGGTCGCGGCCCTGCTCAAGGTGTGACCGACGAGACCGACTGGTCGAGCCCGCCGCGGGATAAGACTGACCGCATGACACGAGCGGTGCGTTTCGATCAGTACGGCGACGTGGACGTTCTCCGGATCGAGAACGTCGAGCGTCCGCGGCCGGCGGCCGACCAGATCCTCGTCGAGGTGGTCGCGGCCGGGATCAACCCCGGGGAGATCTCCATCCGGAGCGGGCTCCTGCACGACCGGTGGCCGGCCCGGTTCCCGTCCGGCCAGGGCAGCGACTTCGCGGGCCGGGTGGTCGAGGTGGGCGCCTCGGTCACCGAGTTCGCGGTCGACGACGAGGTGCTCGGGTGGTCCGACTGGCGGTCCTCGCACGCCGACTACGTGCTGGTGCCGGCCGACCACCTGACCCGCAAGCCCCTGGCGCTCGACTGGATTCGCGCCGGGGGCCTTTTCGTGGCGGGCGTGACCGCGTACGCGTCGGTGCGCGCCGTGCAGCCGGTGGCCGGCGAGACCGTGGTCGTCAGCGGCGCGGCCGGCGGGGTCGGCTCGATCGCGGTGCAGCTCGCGCGCAACGCCGGCGCCCACGTCGTCGGCATCGCGAGCGAAGGCAACGCGGCCTGGTTGCGCTCGGTGGGCGCGACGCCCGTCGCCTACGGCGACGATCTGGGGGAGCGGTTGCGCAAGGTGCTTCCGTCCCGCATCGACGCGTTCATCGACACGTACGGCAACGGGTACGTCGATCTGGCCGTCGAGCTGGGGGTGGACCCGGCCCGGATCAACACGATCATCGACTACGCCGCCGCCCAGCGGGCCGGCGCCAAGGCCGAGGGCAGCTCGACGGCCAGCGACGCCGAGGTGCTGGCGTTCGTGGCCGAGGAGATCGCGTGGGGCCGGATCGTGCTGCCGATCGCCGCGATCTACCCGCTCGAGGCGGTTCAGGAGGCGTACACCGAGCTGGCCGCCCGGCACACCCGCGGCAAGATCGTGCTGGCCACCGAGCTGCCCGCCAACGCCGGCCGTCAGCCGGCCGCCTGAGCCTCCAGTCGCTCGATGCGCTGGATCAGTGGGGTCAGCTCGGCGCGGAACGCGGCCAGCACCGCCGGGGGGAGAGCCGGCGCGCCCGCGGTGGCGCGCAGGTGGGCGTAGCCGGCGAGGGCGGCCGCGACGGCGCGGCGGACCGAGCGGGCGTCGGCGCCGCGGGTGCGCAGCAGCTCGCCGGCGGCGCCGTCGGGCTCGGCGGCGAGGGCGATCAGCAGGTGCTCGCAGCCGACGTAGTTGTGGCCCAGGCCGATCGCTTCGCCGACGGCCAGCTCGATGGCGACCGCGGCCGCGTTGCCGAAGCGCAGGCCGGGCTCGCCGGGGCCGGGCTGGTCGGGGCCGGGCTGGCCGGGGCCGGGCTGGCCGGGGCCGGGCTCGGCGGCGGTGGGGACGTCGAGGGTGCCCGGCTCGATGTCGAGAGCGGTGAGGAGCTGCAGGGCCAGGTTGCCGCCCTCGGCGAGCATGCCGGCGAGCAGGTCGGCGGTGGTGACGTGCGGCCGGCCGGCCGTCTTGGCGCGCTCGGCGGCCAGGGTCACGGCGGTGACCAGGCGAGCGGTGAAGCTGGGCAGGCGGGCGGTCAGCTGGTCGGGCCGGATCTCGTCGAGCAACGCCTGGCGGATCGCGGTGGTGCGGCGGACGGCCTGCTCGAGGGCGCGCTGGCAGATGCTCGAGACGGGCAGGCCGGCGTCGCGGACGGCGTCGGCCAGGTCGTCGGGCAGGTACACGTTGATTTTCGGCATGCTCCGTTTATAACCCGCATGGGGGTAGAAAGATATAACCCCAAAAACCGCCGATAAGGTTGCGGCTGTGGTGACACGCATACAGGTGGGTGGTGACCGGCCGTACGAGGTGCTGGTCGGGCACGGGCTCGCCGGGGAGCTTCCCGGGCTGATCGGCGATGCCGCGCGGGTCGCGGTGCTGTATTCGGCGCCGCTGCGGGAGCGGGCCGAGGCCCTCGCGGGCGCGCTCGCGGCCAAGGTCACGCCGATCGAGGTGCCCGACGCCGAGCGGGGCAAGACCGTCGAGGTGGCGGCCCGCTGCTGGGATGCGCTGGGCGAGGCCGGCTTCACCCGCTCCGACGTGGTGGTCGGCGTCGGCGGGGGCGCGGTCACCGACCTGGCCGGGTTCGTCGCCGCCTCCTGGCTGCGCGGGGTGCGCTGGGTGCCGGTCTCGACGTCGCTGCTCGGCATGGTTGACGCGTCGGTGGGTGGCAAGACGGGGGTGAACATCGCGGCCGGCAAGAACCTGGTCGGCGCGTTCCATCCGCCGGCCGGCGTGCTCTGCGACCTCGGCGCGCTGGCGACACTGCCGCCGGACGATCTCACCGCCGGGCTGGCCGAGGTGATCAAGTGCGGGTTCATCGCCGATCCGCGGATCCTGGAGCTGGTCGAGCAGGACCCGACGGCCCATCTGCGCGAGCTGGTCGAGCGGGCCGTCCGGGTCAAGGCCGAGGTGGTCGGCGTCGACCTCAAGGAGTCGGGGCCGCGCGAGATCCTCAACTACGGGCACACGCTCGGCCACGCGATCGAGAAGCGCGAGAAGTACACCTGGAAGCACGGGCACGCGATCTCGGTGGGGCTGATCTTCGCGGCCGAGCTGTCCCGGCTGTCCGGGCGGCTCGACGACGCGACGGCGGCGCGGCACCGGGCGGTGCTGGAAAAGGCCGGGCTGCCCACGGCGTACGCGAAGGACGCCTGGACCGATCTGCTGGCCGCGATGCGCGTCGACAAGAAGGCGCGGGCCGACACCTTGCGGTTCGTCGTCCTCGACGGCCTGGCGAAACCGGGCATTCTCACCGGCCCCGCCGAGGGGCTGCTGCGCGCGGCGTACGCGGAGGTGGCGCGATGATCTACGTGCTGAACGGGCCGAACATCGGGCGGCTGGGCACGCGGGAGCCGGAGATCTACGGCCGGACGACCTACGCCGACCTGGTCCAGATCTGTCAGGACACGGCCAAGCGGCTGGGGCTCGAGGCCGAGGTGCGGCAGACCGACGCCGAGTTCGAGATGATCCGCTGGCTGCACGAGGCCGCCGACGAGGGCGCCGACGTGGTGCTCAACCCGGGCGCATGGACGCACTACAGCATCGCGGTGCGCGACGCCTGCTCGATGCTGCGCGGACGCCTCATCGAGGTGCACATCTCCAACATCCACCGACGTGAGGAATTCCGCCACAAATCGGTCGTCACGGCCGTCGCCACCGGCGCGATCATCGGCCTGGGCGTCGACGGTTACCGGCTGGCGATCGAGCACCTGGCCCAGGTGGGCGACCGGGCGTAGCCGCCGGTAAACTCGGTCGGTCACCGATACGTTTCCCAAAAGAACAAGGCAGGGCATGGCTACCACGAACGACCTGAAGAACGGCCTGGTGCTCAACCTCGACGGCGATCTGTGGTCCGTCGTGGAGTTCCAGCACGTCAAGCCGGGTAAGGGTGGGGCGTTCGTGCGCACCACGCTGAAGAACGTGCTGTCCGGCAAGGTCGTCGACAAGACCTTCAACGCGGGCACCAAGGTCGACACCGCCACCGTCGACAAGCGCACGATGCAGTACCTCTACCAGGACGGCGACGACTACGTCTTCATGGACCTGGACACCTTCGACCAGATCACCGTCCCGGCCGGCACCGTCGGCGAGAACGCCAACTACCTGCTGCCCGAGGCCGAGGCCACGGTCGCCACGCACGAGGGCGTCCCGCTGTACATCGAGCTCCCGACCAGCGTCTTCCTCGAGGTCACGTACACCGAGCCGGGCCTGCAGGGCGACCGCTCCACCGGCGGCACCAAGCCGGCCACCGTCGAGACCGGCGCCACGGTCAACGTCCCGCTCTTCATCACCACCGGCGAGAAGATCAAGGTCGACACCCGCGACGGCCGCTACCTCGGCCGTTCCTGATGCCTGAGGCCCCGAAAACGCAGATGCCAGCGCGCCGCAAGGCGCGCAAGCGGGCGCTGGACGTGCTTTACGAGGCCGACCTGCGCGACCTGCCGCCGAGCGAGGTGCTGCGGACGTACGTGGACCGCATCGAGAAGCCGCGCCCCGACCACCTGGACTATGCGATCGGCCTGGTCGAGGGCGTGGCCAAGAACCTCGACCGGATCGACGAGCTGATCGCGAGCTACGCCGAGGGCTGGACCCTCGACCGCATGCCGGTGATCGACCGCAACCTCGCGCGGATCGCCGTGTACGAGCTGCTCTACGTTCCGGAGATCGACGATCCGGTCGCCATCACCGAGGCCGTCGAGCTGGCCAAGCAGATGTCCACCGACGACAGCCCGCGGTTCCTCAACGGCATCCTCGGCCGCATCGCCGAGTTCGCCACCCGATAACCGGTCGCACCGAAGCCGCCCGCCCCGCTGCGATCTTGATGAGTTGGCGTGCGTGGCGTGGGGAAGTTCATCAAGGTTCGCTGCGTTCGCCGTGGCGCCCGCCGATGTTGATGAGTTGGCGTGAGTGGCGTGCAGTAGTTCATCAAGGTTCGCTGCGTTCGCCGTGGCGCCCGCCGATGTTGATGAGTTGGCGTGCGTGGCGTGGGGAAGTTCATCAAGGTTCGCTGCGTTCGCCGTGGCGCCCGCCGATGTTGATGAGTTGGCGTGCGTGGCGTGCGGTAGTTCATCAAGGTTCGCTGCGTTCGCCGTGGCGCCCGCCGATGTTGATGAGTTGGCGTGCGTGGCGTGCGGTAGTTCATCAAGGTTCGCAGCGTTCGCCGTGGCGCCCGCCGATGTTGATGAGTTGGCGTGCGTGGGCGTGTCGGTAGGTCTGTGTAACGGATGAGTGGATTATCCGTTTTCCGCCAGATATGACCTGATGGGGCAGACAGGATCACGATCATGACACTGACCGATGAGTTTGAGCACGTCGCCTTGGGCA